>CAZDAO010000001.1:0-101680 GCA_964503015.1 uncultured Nocardioides sp.
TCGCCTGCTCGGACTCCGGCGGCTACGTCGTGGACGAGAAGGGCATCGACCTCGAGGTGCTCAAGGAGGTCAAGGAGGTCAGGCGCGCGCGCATCAGCGAGTACGCCGAGCTTCGCGGCGCCGAGTTCGTCGAGCGGGGATCGATCTGGGACGTGTCCTGCGACGTCGCCCTCCCCTGCGCGACGCAGAACGAGCTCACGGCGCACGACGCGGCCACCTTGGCCCGCGACGGATGCCTCGTGGTCGCGGAGGGCGCGAACATGCCGTGCACCCCCGACGCCGTGCGTCTGCTCACGGAGGCGGGCGTCGCGTTCGCCCCCGGCAAGGCCGCGAACGCCGGGGGCGTGGCGACGAGCGCCCTGGAGATGCAGCAGAACTCCTCTCGTGACTCGTGGTCCTTCGCCCACACCGAGGAGCGGCTGGCGGAGATCATGCGCGGGATCCACGACCGGTGCCTGGAGACCGCCGAGCAGTACGGCAGTCCCGGCGACTACGTCGCCGGCGCCAACATCGGCGGATTCATCCAGGTCGCCGACGCCATGCTCGCCCTGGGCGTGATCTGAACCGCGAGGCGGTGGACCAGACGACCAGGCCCGCCAGGACCGGCATCAGGCAGGCCACGACCAGGTGCACCGACGTCCGGTCCGCGGCTGGCTGTCCCAGGACCCGCATGACCGGCACGAGGAGTCCCAACGCGAGTCCGAGGACACCGTAGGCCAGCGTGGGCCCGGCTCCGTGCCCGTGGGCCGCCGGGGCATGGGCATCCTGCGCGTTCACGGCCGCGGGGTCACGCGAGTCCTGGGTCACGGTCGCTCCGATCACGTCACGCGTACCGACGCCGTGCGCAGTCGGTGCACTGCGTGGCCCACGGGAGCGCCTCGATCCGCTCGGCCGTGACGTCGGCATGGCAGTCGACGCACACGCCGTACGTCCCCTCCCGCAGCCGGAGCCGGGCCTTGCGGATCTCAGCGAGGATGCGCGCCACCGACTCCCGGTAGGCGATGGCGACCAGGTCTCCCTTCGCATCGCGGAGCGAGGCGAGCTGTTCCTCCCGCTTGAGCTCGAGGTCGGCCAGGGCTGCGTCCAGCGGCGCGACGTCCGCCACCGCGGTCCGCGCGACCGGCCGGGGCCGCGTCGTCGATCGGCTGGGCACGTCCGTGTTGGGCTGGTGCTCCGGTGGCGTGGAGTCGGGGACAGGGGTCGTCAGCGTGTACTCGTAGGTGTGCTTGCGCATGTCGGTCTCCCTCTCAGGAGGTCGTGAGGGCGCAGACGGGAGCGCGCACCAGCACCTGGGGTGCTGCGCGCGTGCGGATCACCGCCCGCGTCGTCACAGGTTGTCGGGGTGGCGGGTGTGGGGGCAGCGTCCAGATCGTGTGGGACTACCCCGCGTGTGGGATCAGGCGGCGACGGGCGGAGCCCGGTCGACGCTGCGTCGCAGCACGTCGAGACCACGGAGGCCGCGTGCCTCCTCGCTCAGCCGCAGCGCAGCGAGGGCCGCGCCGTTGGGGACCAGCGCCATCTCGACCCCTCCGTTCCACCGTGCGACCACCTCGTCCGAGGCCGATGGCAGGGACCATAGGCACATCGTCACGGGAAAGCCAGCGGGCGCCCCAGGCGCGCGTCGACCGGCCGCTGGACCGGCGAGAAGTTGTGCTGTGGCCACAACCAGCCGCTCGCCGATGGTGGCGCACGGACAACGCGGTGGGGCGTCATCACCGGCGACGATCGAGCCATGAGCGCGACGACACCACCGCAGCGGGTAGCCGTCCTGGGTGCCGGCATGGTCGGCCTGTCCACGGCCTGGTTCCTCCAGGAGCACGGGGTCGAGGTCACCGTCCTCGACGAGGCGGGCGTGGCAGCGGGTTCCAGCTGGGGCAACGCCGGCTGGCTGACCCCGAGCATGGCGGTGCCGCTGCCGGAGCCGGCCGTGCTCCGGTACGGCGTCCGCGCCCTGCTCGACCCGTCGTCCCCGGTGTTCGTCCCTCCCTCCCTCGATCCCCGCCTGTGGCGGTTCCTGGTCCAGTTCGCCCGCAACTGCACGACGAGCAGGTGGGAGCGGGCGATGCGCGCGCTGATCGCGCTCAACCGCGACGCGCTGGCGTCCTTCGAGCAGCTCGAGGCCGGCGGGGTGAAGGAGCGCACTCAGGCGGCCGAGCCGTTCACCGCGGCGTTCCGCGACGCCCGCGACGCCGATGGCCTCCTCGAGGAGTTCGAGCACATCCAGGCCTCCGGGCAGGAGGTCCACTATGACGTCGTCGACGGCGCGACGGCACGCGCGAGCGAGCCGGCGCTGAGCCAGGACACGGCGCTGGCGATCCGCATCCGCGAGGAGCGGTTCCTGGACCCGTCGGCGTACGTCGCCTCCGTCGCGGAGTCGGTCCGCGCCCGCGGCGGAGTGATCCGCGAGGACGTGCACGTGACCGAGATCCAGCACCGGGCCCACGGCGTGAAGATCGGAGACGGGTTCTACGACGCCGTCGTGCTGGCCACCGGCGCACGGCTCAACGAGCTCGGCCGACGCCACGGCATCCGCCGGATCGTGCAGGCCGGCCGGGGCTACTCGTTCACCGTCAAGATCGACTCCGTCCCCCGCGGACCGGTGTACTTCCCGAAGCAGCGGGTCGCGTGCACTCCTGTGGGCGACCGCCTGCGCATCGCCGGCATGATGGAGTTCCGCCGCGTAGACGCGCCGATGGACCCGCGCCGGATCCAGGCGCTCGTCGACCAGGCCGGTCAGCTCCTCACAGGGGCCGACCTGGAGCACCGCGAGGACGAGTGGGTGGGCGCGCGCCCCTGCACCGCCGACGGCCTCCCCCTCCTCGGCCCGACCCGGACACCGCGGGTGTTCGCGGCGGGTGGTCACGGCATGTGGGGCATCACGCTGGGCCCGGTCAGCGGCCGGTTGCTGGCGGAGGCCATCGTCACCGGGCGGACCCCGGCGCTGCTGGAGCCGTTCTCGCCGACGAGGTAGTCGCCGCGCACCATCAGGCCATGCGCTCGAGCTCGAGGCGGAGGGCCAGGCGCTGACGCGGGTCGTGGAGGTCGATGCCGCTCAGGCCACGGAACCGCGACATCCGGTAGCGGACGGTGTTCGCGTGCACGCCGAGGACGTCTGCGGCACGTTGCGGCTCACCCCAGTGGTCGATCACGGTGCGGACGGTGTCACGCAGGTCGGCGTGCTCGGGACCGAGCAGGTCGGCGCACGGGGAGAGCAGCGGCGTGCCGGCGAGCCCGTCGACGGCGCGTGCCACGACCATGTCCGCCCACCGGTCGTCCACGGTGACCGCCCCGGGGGCGTCGCCCACCCGGCCGGCGAGCTCGCCCGCCAGGGCTCGTGAGGTGACCAGACCCGCCACGTCGTCGCACGAGGGCCCGGCGACGGCGCTCGCGCGCATCCCGGACGGCGCCTCCCGGACGACGAGGCGTTCCAGCCACGACCACGTGCCGGGGCCGTCGCCATCGGCGGCGACCACCGCGACGACGTCGTCCTCCAGGTCGGCCAGCACGGGCTGCCGCCAGCCGTGTCGGCGGGTGAGGGCGAGCCACACCTCGCACCGGGCCTCGGGATCGAGGTCGGCCGGCCCGCGCAGGACGACCACGCACCACGGTCCCTCGCCCAACCAGCCGGGACGCTGCGCGGCGGGGCTCCGCAGCAGGGCTCGCACGTTGTCGAGCTGGACCTGGCGGTGCAGCTCGCTCTGGGTCCTCAACCGGAGGAGGTACAACGCCACGACCTGCGCGGCGTGGGAGACCTCACGTTGCTGGTCGGGGGTCACGGCATGGTCCACGACCGCCCAGATGGAGCCCAGCCACTCGCCGCCGGCGCGGACGGGGACGACGTACCTCGGACGGACTCCCTCGTCGGTGCCGGGGATCAGGAAGGGCTCGTCGGAGGTGGCGAGCCTGCGGAAGACGCCGAGCGCGCGGAAGTGCGCGCGGACCTCGCGGGGGACCTGACGGCCGACGATGGTGGAGGTGCGCGCCGCGTCGACACCGTCCTGACCGCTGGAGTACGCCAGGACGCGCGAGCTCGCGTCCTCGATGGTCACGGGGGCGCCCAGGACCGCACTCACCCTGTCGGCCATCTCGAAGAGGTCACCGTAGGCGTCGACCCGACGCTGGGTGGTCAGCGCGGCCGGACGGTCGACCGCGGTGCGCAGCGAGCTCACCACCCACGACCACGGGGCGTCGTCCGCCACGACCAGCACCGCGAGCCCCAGCTCCTGGCTGAGCCGGCGCACGCTGCTGCTGACGGTCCGTCGGCCACGCAGGACGATGCCCGAGGCGGGTGCCGCGCGTCGTACGACCTCCAGGACCTCGTCCTCGGTGCGCGCGCCCACCAGCACGACCAGGTCGCCGGCCTCGAGCGGCACCGGGTCGCCGGGCTCCACCAGCTCCAGCCCGACGATCGAGCGCTCGGCTCCCGGCAGGAGCTCGACGAACGCCGACGGCAGCGCGTCAGCCAGGGTCGAGGCGGTGATCATGGGGCCACTGTCGCACCCGCCGAGGCCCGCCGTCCGTGGTGACCGCGACCGGTGTCGATCGGTGTCGTCAGCGCAGCACCACCGTGCGGGCGTCGTGGACGAACACGCGGTCCTCGCAGTGCCAGCGCACCGCCTGGGACAGCGCTGCGCACTCGGCGTCGCGTCCGACCAGCACGAGGTCGTCCGGCGTGTGCGTGTGGTCGACGTCGATGACCTGCTGGGCGATGATCGGGCCCTCGTCGAGGTCGGGGGTGACGTAGTGCGCCGTCGCCCCGACCAGCTTCACTCCTCGCGCGTGGGCCTGGTGGTAGGGCTTGCCACCCTTGAAGCTCGGCAGGAACGAGTGGTGGATGTTGATGACCCGACCCGCGAGTGCGACGCACAGCCCGTTGGAGAGCACCTGCATGTAGCGGGCCAGGACGACGAGCTCGACGTCGTGCTCGCCGACGAGGTCGAGCAGCTCGGCTTCCGCGTCGGCCTTGGTGTCCGGTGTGACGGCGATGCGCCGGAACGGGATCCGGTGCCACTCCACGAGGTCGCGGTGGTCCTCGTGGTTGGAGACGACCGCCACGATCTCGATCGGCAGGTCCGCGGTGCGCGCGCGGTAGAGCAGGTCGTTGAGGCAGTGGTCGAAGCGCGAGACCATGACCAGGACACGTCGCCGGCGACGGGCCGGTTCGATGCGCCAGCTCATCGTGAACCGGTCCGCGACCTCGGCGAACCCCTGCCGCAGGGCGGCACAGGTCGGTCATCGAGGAGGCGACGTGGACGCGCATGAAGAAGTGGCCCTCCGTGCGGTCCCCGTGCTGGCGGTTGTCGACGATGTCGCACCCGTGCTCGAGGAGGAACGTGGAGACAGCGTGCACGATGCCGGGTGACTCGACGCAGTCCAGGGACAGGACGTACTCGGTGTCCATCAGCACTCGATCACGTTGACGGCGAGGCCGCCGCGGGCGGTCTCCTTGTACTTCACGGACATGTCCGCGCCGGTCTCCCGCATGGTCTTGATGGCCTTGTCGAGGCTCACCTTGTGCGTCCCGTCGCCGTGGATGGCCAGCCGGGCGGCGTTGATGGCCTTCACGGACGCGATCGCGTTGCGCTCGATGCACGGGATCTGCACCAGCCCGCCGACCGGGTCGCACGTGAGCCCCAGGTTGTGCTCAATGCCGACCTCGGCGGCGTTCTCGACCTGCTCCGGCGTGCCGCCGAGCGCCTCGCACAGCGCGCCGGCAGCCATCGAGCACGCGGAGCCCACCTCGCCCTGGCAGCCGACCTCGGCGCCCGAGATGGACGCGTTCTCCTTGAACAGGACCCCGATGGCGGCGGCGGTGAGGAGGAACCGGACGACGCCGTCTGCGTCGGCTCCCGGCACGAAGCGGGCGTAGTAGTGCAGGACGGCCGGGATGATGCCGGCTGCGCCGTTGGTCGGTGCGGTCACGACGCGACCACCCGCGGCGTTCTCCTCGTTGACGGCCAGGGCGAAGAGGTTCACCCAGTCGACCACGTGCATCGGGTCGCGGCTCGCGGGCGCGTCCTGCTCCCCGGCGCGGAGCCGCTGGTGCAGCGCAGGCGCGCGCCGCTGCACCCGGAGGCCTCCTGGCAGCACTCCCCCGGTGGCACAGCCCGCGGCCACGCACTCCTGCATGACCCGCCACAGGTCGAGCAGTCCCGCGCGGACCTCGTCCTCGCTGCGCCAGGCCAGCCCGTTCGCGAGCATCACGTCGCTGACCCGCAGTCCCTCGCGGGCGCAGATGGCGAGGAGCTCGGCGCTGGTGGTGAACGGGTGGACGACCGGCGTGGCGTCCTCGACGATGCCGTCGGCGCCGGCGGCCTCCTCGTCCACGACGAAGCCGCCACCCACGGAGTAGTAGGTGCGTTCGGCGACCACCCGGTCGTCGCCATCGAAGGCTCGGAACACCATCCCGTTGGGATGACCCGGCAGGGACGTACGCCGATGCATGAGGATGTCGCGCCCCGCGTCGTAGCCGACCTTGTGATGACCCCCGAGGAGCAGCACGCCGCGCTCCGCCGCGGCCGACACCCGTTCGTCGGCCTGCGTGGTGTCGACCGTCGCCGGGTCCTCGCCCTCCAGGCCCAGGACGACGGCCTTCGGCGTGCCGTGACCGTGACCCGTCGCGCCCAGGGAGCCGAACAGCTCGACGGCGACCCGGGTGACGTCCGGCAGCAGGGCGTCGTCCTCGAGGGACTGGACGAAGCGCCGGGCAGCTCGCATCGGGCCGACCGTGTGCGACGACGACGGTCCGATGCCGACCGAGTACAGGTCGAAGGCCGAGAGCGCCATCATCCGGCCTCGACGTGCTCGGCCATGGCGTCCAGGAGCCAGCGCGCCACGTAGTCGGCGAACGACGAGCGCGGCAGGAGCCGGTAGGCGTCCTCGTCGACACGCCACAGCAGCAGTGGCACCAGGCCGAGCGTCGTCGTAATGGCGCGTCCGATCGGGAACGCCACCGGGTGGAGGTCGGTCGGACACCCCTTGTCGAGGACGGCACGAGCGCGTGCCCCACGGAGCTCCAGCACGGTGCGGTTGGCGCCGACGTCGACCGCCCGGCAGGTGCGCCAGGCGTGCCGCGCGGAACGGAGTGCGGTCCAGACGGGCCGAGGAGGTCGGTCTGCCGACCGACTTTGTGGTGACTAAATGCTGAGAGACCATGCCCTTCTCCTTGTTCAGGATCCGTGCATGGTCTCTGACCAGCGGGTTGGTGGAGCTGAGGGGATTCGAACCCCTGACCTTCTCATTGCGAATGAGTCAAGTTGATATGCTCATCACGCTGAACAGGCCCATCCTGAGCGTAAACCGCACCGCTGGACGCCGCTGGGGACCGCTGGAGATGTGTGTAAAGATGTGTGTCACAACCGCCCTGGGGTCGAAGACAGGACAGCGCCACAATGGCCACCGCCAAGAGCACCACGACCAAGAGCAAGCCTCGTCGGCAGTACGGCACCGGCGGACTCAGCCAGCGCGCTGACGGCCGCTGGATGGGCCGCATCGACGCCGGCCTGACCCGCGAGGGCAAGCGACGCCAGGTCACCGTCTACGGCCGGACCGAGGCCGAGGCGAAGGCCAAGCTCGACGCGAAGCGCAAGCAGATCGCTCGCGAGGGCGTCTCGATCTCGACCCACACCAGCGCCACGGTGAAGACCTGGGCGGTGCGGTGGCTCGCGCTGCGGGAGAAGCGCGTGCGGCCGAAGACCTACGGCGCCGACCGGACCGCGGTCAACAACTGGATCCTGCCCGTGCTCGGCAGCCGCAAGCTCGAGGCGCTCGGGCCCGCGGATGTTCGTGCGCTCGCGACCGCCCAGACCGACGCCGGCAACTCCACCTCGAGCGCCCTGCGCACGCACGCGTCGTTCGTGAAGATGCTGCGTGACGCAATCCTCGAGGGCTACGACGTCCCTCAGCGCGTGCTTCTCACCGAGGCGCCGACCAAGGCCGTCAGCGACCGCGACGCCATGACCGTGCCCGAGGCCGTCGCCGTGCTCGCCGTCGCGGCGACCCTCCCCCACGGCTCCCGGTGGGCCACCGCGCTGCTGCAGGGTATGCGCCCGTCGGAGTGCCTCGGCCTCACCTGGGACCGTGTCGACTTCGACCGCGGCATCATCACCGTCGACTGGCAGCTGCAGTCGCTGCGCTACGTCGACCCTGCGCGTAAGGAGCTCGGCCTGCGCGTGCCCGACGGCGCTGAGGTGCGCCAGCTCGTCGGCACGGCGTGCCTGGTGCGGCCGAAGTCGAAGGCCGGCTACCGGGTGATCCCCATGGTGCCGTGGGTGCGCGCGGCCCTGCTCGCGTGGCGCGACATCGCACCCGAGAGTCCGCACGGCCTGGTCTGGCCGGCGCTGACCGGCGGGCCGGCCAACGAGGCGCACGACCGCGACGAGTGGCACGCCCTGCAGGGCTCGGCGGAGGTGGGGCACCCCGCCGGGCGCTACTACGTGCGCCACGAGTCCCGGCACACCACCGCGACCCTGTTGCTCGAGGCGGGCATCGACCCGAAGATCATCCAGTCGATCATCGGGCACTCCTCGATCGTCACCACGCGCGGCTACCAGCACGCCCGGGTCGAGCAGGCCGCGGCCGCGCTCGAGCAGATCGCCGGCCAGCTGCAGCTCACGAGCTAGGCCTGGTCGACCACCTCGGCCCGGCACTGCAACCGGCCGCGCTTCTCCCACCACCGTCGCCACGCCTCGACGACCTTCGGAGTCACCTCGAGCTCGGTCGCGAGCGCCGACAGGTGGTGGCCCACCCGCGCCTCGGCGAGCCGGTACTGCGCCGGCGTGACGAGGAAGGCCGCGGCGTACTCCCACGCGCGCCGCTCGATCGCTGGCGTGGAGCACCGGTCGCCGAAGTGTCGGTGCCCGAGCTCGTGGGCCAGCGTGGAGATGGTCTGGCGCCGGTCGAGCCGGAGGCTGACGACCACCCGGTCGTCGTACCAGGCGTACTCCCCGCGGCGGTTGTCGCCGAGGTCGGCCCACTCGACGTCGACGCCGATGTCTGCGTAGTGCTGGAACAGCTCGTCCAGCCGGTCCCGAGTCAGTTGCCCGACATGCCTCGCGACGTCTCCCGTTCTCCGCCGGCCAGCGCGTCCCCTGTCGCGCGCCGCTACCAGACCGCAGACCATGTCAGGTCGCTCCGACAACGGCCGTCAGCGGCCCACCCTCACGGGTGCTCGTCGTGGCCCTGCTCGGCCTCGATCGACGTCTCGTCGTCGTGCGCGGCTACCTGGAGGCGTCGCACCGCGTCGGGCGTGAGGTCCTTGTTCATGAGCATGTCCTTCACGATCTCCGTCACGACGTCACGCAGGTCGTCCTCGGTGTAGGTGCCGATCTCCACGCGGCGATTGACAGGTCGCGGGTCGCGGGTGGTTCCGATTCCGTGGGCAAGCCGGTTTCGCTCCATCCGTAGCTCGTTGAGACGCGCTTCGACCGCTTGAAGTGCGTCCAGGACGAACATGTCGACGACGTTGCGCTCGTCGAGGAGGTTCCACAGGCGCTGGACCAGCTCCTGGTCTGAGACGACCTTGCCCACCGAGCCCCCGCCGACGATCGTCGCCTTCTCGAGGTTGACCGTGCTGGCGGGCGTCGGCTCTTCGCCCTGCCAGACCTTCAGGGTCGAACCCGGAGCCCAGCGAGCGGCGGACTCGATGGCCTTCTGCGTGTTGCCGCGAGGCTCGGGCAGCAAGAGGTCCCCCTGCGCCGCCTTCCTCAGCGAGGTCATGTAGCTGTCGGACGGTCCACCAGCTGCAGCCACCTCGGTGTCGGTGAGGCGGCCGGCAGCACGGAAGGCGTCGAGCACCTTCATCGCGAACACCTGCGAGGGGCGCTTGACGGCGCCCTGGTTCGAGTTCATGGCCGGACCTTCCCAGATTTTTTCGGCAAACATGCCCACCGTTCGGCAAACAACATAGCCGTCTGCCCACGCGTAGGCGAATGACAGCCATGTGTTTCCCCTGTTCAGGAATGTTTGCCCTTCTCTGGCTTGAGTTCAGGGCTTGTTTGCCGTTACATGGGCACATGACCCGTTACGACCAGCAACGAGCGGCCAAGACCCCGCCGCACGTCTCCCTGAAGAACCTGCGCCGCGTCGCCGGGCTCACCCAGGAGCAGGTCTGCGCGTCGGTCACAGAGATCCTCAACCTCAAGACGCCGATGACCCGCGGCGCCCTGTCCGCGATCGAGAGCGGCCTGCGCGGTGCCTCCCGCGAGGTGCTCGACGCCCTGGCCATCACCTACGGCCTCGACGCCGGCGACCTGGTCACCGACTTCGAGCCCCGACGGCGCGAGGCGGTGAGCGCGTGAGCACCACGACCGTCACGCCGCGCTGGCTCAAGCGCAACGTCGCGGCGAAGACCTACGGCATCTCGCTCGACACCCTCGACCGCCTCCGCGGGGCCGGCACGGTCCGCACCAAGCGCAATGGCCGGTCGGTGCTCGTCGAGGTCGCGTCGCTCGAGGCGTGGGTCGAGTCCCTCGAGGACGCCTGACTTCCCCACAACAGCAGAAGCGGGCCCACCCGCCGCCTCCTACAGCAGCACTGGCGGAACCCGCTCCCACATCTAGCAACAGGAGTGTCGCATGAAGAAGCTGCGCCAGACCATCGCCCAGCGCAACAACACCGGCATGCTCGTCGCCCTCGCCAACACCGGCAAGCACGTCTACATGGGCACGGTGCCCGGCGCGGTCAAGGCCGACCGCCGGCGCCGCAACAAGGTCGCTCGCATTGCCCGACGGGCGGCGCGGCGATGAAGGCCGGCGACCAGGTCCGTGTCGTGCGCGGCATGCACGGAGGCCGCGAGGGCGTCGTCACAAGCTCCTACGTCGGCATCGCCGGCGGCTCGGTCGTCGAGGTGCGCCTCGTCGTCCCGCAGCTCATCACCGTCCCGGACGGGCCCACCGCCGAGGTCGTGCTCCCGTACGCGCCCGTCGAGCTCGAGCTGGTGGCGTCGTGAGGGCCCGGGTCCGCGAGGCGTTCGACGCGCTGCTCGACGTCGACCCGTACGCCGTGTTCCTCGCCTACGTCGTGGTCGTCGCGATCGTCCTGGCGGTGTGGGCCCTCGCGCAGTGGCTGCGCCGCAACCCGCTCGACGAGCTACTGGCCGACGAGCCCGACCTCGAGAACAACGTCACGTCGTACGACGCCCTGGGACGGGAGGCACTCCGATGATCGTGCACAGCGAGATCCGTATGGGTGACATCGGCGAGCCGGTGCGCAAGATCGAGTTCGAGCCGCTGCCTCAGACCGCTCCGGTCGAGGAGCCCGCGGCGCCCAAGCCCGAGCGTGAGCCGGTGCCGGCATGAGCTCCCCCGACTTCTCCGGCGACGACTACGAGTTCGCCATGGGCTCGATCAAGGGCCTGCGCACCTGGGACATGGACCCCAAGGGCCGGTTGCGCGGTGTGACCCACGCGGTCATCTGGACGCCCGGCGAGAACGTCGCCGAGTGCTTCGCCCGTACGCCGTGCCCGGAGGCGAAGCACGCTGACTTGTTCGAGTACGGCATGTGCAACTGCGCGCTGTGCCAGTCGTACGCCGCCAGCAACCCGAGCCTGTCCGGCGCTGCCACCACGGGGGCCAAGGTGCCCAGCAAGCCGGCTCCGTGCACCGTCGAGGGCTGCGACGGCAGCGTGCACCCGAGCACCCACGCCTTCGACTCCAGCTGCGAGTGCGGCTTCTGGGCCTACGACGAGCTCGGCTTCACGTCACACGGGCGCGTCACCGGGATCATCGAGGGCTACGGCCGGACGACCATCGGGACCAAGGGCTTCCGCTGCGAGAAGGCACGAATCGTCGCGCTGTGCCGCGAGGACGACGACAAGGTCCTGACCCTCTCGGAGTGGCTGCAGCTCAAGGCGCTCTACCCCGACGCGGAGTTCTACGACGACCAGGACGACATGGTCACGGCGCACGGCCAGGTGCTGCGCACGTACCCCGCGGTGGACGCCGACTTCTGGACCGAGAAGGTCGAGACCCGCCCACGTGACCCCTTCACCGCTGCGATCTACAAGTACGCCAGCGCGCTGGCTCTCCCACCGTCGCCGCCGCCGAGCAACCCGGGTGGTGGTCAGTCGTGATCCCCTGCAAGCGCCCCAAGGTCACCGTCGAGCCGCGCACCGACTCCGACACCTACCTCGTCCGGTGCTACGTCCCCCGGTGCGGCTTCCAGTACCCGTCCGACCTCAAGCTCCACGCGCTGAAGTCCGACGCCGACGGCATGGCCGCCATGCATCGGCGGGCGCACAAGGCCGCGGTTCCGGCAACCGACGTCGGACTACGTCCCGCTGGCCCCAACTACGAGCACCGGGGCTACGTAGCGACCTGCGCGTGCGGGTGGGAGAGCGCTGACGACAAGCTGACGCGCTCCGACGTCGACGCGTCGCTCGCTCACCACCTGTCCACCTCGCACGGGCTGGTGAGCTGCTGATGGGCGGCATCACCACGTTGAGCAGGTTCGAGAGCCTCGAGGCTCTGCTGGTCAAGACCCGACAGGAGATCAGCTGCGCGGTTCGGCGTGGTCGTGACGTCTCTGCGCTTCGTGCCCTCGAGACGCGGATCAGTGCCGCAATCGCGGCGGAGCAGCCGCAAGCCGAGCCGGTCAGCCCCACCAAGGCGCCCACCCGCGTCCTTCGTCTCGCCGCCATCGTCCCGCCGGAGTCCGTCATGCCTACACCCGTCCCCGCTCAGAACCCGTCCTACGCCGACCAGATCGTCGCCGTCATGGCCGCCACCGAAGGTCACGCACACCCCGACGTACGCGCCGCGCGCAAGGTCGTCGCCAACGCCCTGGTCGCCCTTGACAAGGCCCTCCGAGGCGCAGCCGGCGGGGCCGCTACTGCGCCCCTCCCTTCGGTACGCCCGACCAACCAGCGCAGCCGGGGCGCTGGCGTGGTGGCCCTGCGCGACCGCATCGCGGCTCTCGGCGTGGAGCCCCGCGACATCCGCGTCTGGGCCAGGGCCAGCGGCCACGACGTCCCCTCGGCCGGGCCGGTGCCCGGCTGGGTCGTGGACCTCTACGTCGCGGCTCACCCGCAGAACGACTTCGAGAACGAGAACGGGAGAACTTCCGCATGACCCGACAGACCGCCCACGAGGCCCTTGTCGAGGCGCTCGACGACGACGAGGGCGAGGTCTACACCGTCGTCGCTGAGCCCGACACCCGGCTGTCCCAGCTGCACGCGGCGTACGAGGACGCGAAGGCCCGGGCCGACGAGGCCAGCAAGCAGCTCAAGGCGATCACCGACGCCATCAAGGTCGAGCTCAACACCGCGGCGCCCGAGGAGTCCCGGGTCGAGCTGCGCGGCGACGCCGGCCCGGCGCTACGTCTCGTCTACTCCGAGCGCTGGACCCTCGACAGCAAGCGAATGCGGGTCGAGGACCCCGAGACCTACGTGCGCTACGCGCGCAAGGGCGGTAGCTGGACGCTCTCGAAGGTGCGTGCGTGATGGCCACCGACCAGAGCACCAAGTACTGGCTGACCCCGGCCGGATGCGTCGCGACCGGCGGGCACCTCATCCACTGCGAGGGCTGCCACGTGTGCCTAGCGTGCGGCGCCGACCTGAAAGCGGTGGGCGCGTGAGCTTCTTCGTCATCCGCTACCGCCCCGAGGTGCCGCTCAAGCGCCGCAAGCACGAGTTCACCGAGGGCAGGTACGAGACCTACGGCCAGGCGCTGGTCGCGATGGTCGACAAGCCGAACGCCGCTGACCTCGAGGTGCTCGAGCGTGACTGAGACCCTGTCCCCCGCCGAGTTCATGGCGGCCGCGCCCCGGTCGGTGACCGGCTCGTCGCCCTGGTCGTCGCGCTACGCCGCCGAGCTCAAGCGCGTGTTCCTCGAGCACGCCGCCCGGGCGCCGCGCACCCTGCAGTCGCACCTCGGCCCGTCCGAGCTCGGCGTGGCGTGCGACCGGCAGGTGGCCGGCAAGATGGCCGCGCTGCCGGCGACCAACCACGTGGTAGACCCGTGGCCCTCGATCGTCGGCACCGCCTGCCACGCCTGGGCCGAGGAGGCGTTCACTGCGGCCAACGACCGCGAGGGACTGCTGCGCTGGATCACCGAGCAGCGTGTCACCCCGCACCCGGACCACCCCGGGACCGCCGACCTGTACGACGCGCTCGAGCAGTGCGTGGTCGACCACAAGTTCCTCGGCGAGTCCCCGATGGCGAAGATCCGCAAGGGCTGGCCGCGCCACTACAAGGTGCAGCTGCTGCTCTACGGCCTCGGCTACTTCCTCATGGGACTGCCGGTGCGCCGCGTGGTGCTCGCCGCCTACCCGCGGACCGCCGCGTCGATCGACGGCCTGTTCGTGCGGGACCTGGACTTCACCGGCGAGGACGGGCAGGTGCTCCCCGAGGTGGCCGAGCTCCTCACCGAGGTCTTCGCCGACACCACGCGCCGGCGCGGCCAGGCGGACCTGATCCTCGGCCAGCAGATCGGGCTCATGGACGTGCCGAGCCACCCCGACGGCGACGACTGTTACTTCTGCCCGTTCTACCGGCCCCAGAGCGCCCGCGACGGCGGCCCCGGCTGCCCGGGCACGGCTGGGGGTGCGGCGTGAGAATCCTCGTCACCGGCTCTCGCGACTGGGCCGACCAGCACACGGTCTGGGGCCGAATCATCGACGCCGTCCAGGTCTGGATCGAGCTGCACCCTGAGCTCGATCGCGAGACCGACTGGGTGACGATCGTCCACGGCGACTGCCCCACCGGCGCCGATGCTCACGCTCAGGCGCTTGTCGACATCACCCACTGGGACGTCGAGCGCTACCCAGCTGACTGGGAGCGCCTCGGCCGCAAGGCCGGCCCTGCACGCAACGGCGAGATGGTCGGCCGCGGCGCTGACGTGTGCCTCGCGTTCATCGGTCCCTGCACCTCGCCTCGCTGCCACGAGCCCGGCCCCCACCCTTCGCACGGCGCGACGGGATGCGCGAACGCCGCCGAGCAGGCAGGCATCCCCACGGTCCGCTACTGGGCCACACCGACTCCGCCCTCGTGAGGCGAAGGGCCACCCGCTCCGGGTGGTCGGCACCAACCCACGACCCATCCACCCACACCGAAACGAGCACGACATGACCCAGCAGTACTACCCGCCCCAGCCGCAGCCCGGCTACGCACCTCAGTACCCCCAGCAGCCGCAGCAGCCCGTCCAGCAGCAGCCGATCCAGCAGGGCCCGCCCGCGTGGGCGCAGCCCCAGGGTCAGCCGCAGTGGCAGCCGCCCATCCAGCAGCAGGCTCCGGCCCCGCCGCTGGCCAACGGTGGCCTCGACGAGTTCTACGGCCAGCCGTCGCTCGGCGGCGGCCCCGGGATCTCGTGGAAGGGCAAGCCCGAGGGCTACACGGTCCAAGGCATCGTCCCCCGCGACGTGGGCGACGCCGACGTCTCCCAGGAGGTCGGGGCGCCCAACACCGCCCAGGCCGGCCAGCCGCAGTTCTACCGCGACGGCCGTCCGAAGTTCGTCATGGCGGTCCCACTCCAGGTGCCCGTCTCGCAGGAGTTCCCCGACGGGGAGGCTCGCCTCTACGTCCGGGGTCAACTGCGTGACGAGCTGGCGCGGGCGATGGCCGAGGTCGGCGCCCAGGGCGCTCCCACGGCCGGCTCGACGATCACGGTCACCCTGGTCCAGCGGAAGCAGGGCCGCGGCGCGATCCCGCAGAACATCTTCCGCGTCATCTACACCCCGGCCGGCGGCCAGGCACCCCAGATCCAGCAGCAGGCCCCCGCCCAGCAGCAGCAGCAGTTCCAGCAGCCGCAGTACGCACCCACGCCCCAGGCACCGGTGCAGCAGTTCCAGCAGCCGCAGGTCACGTACCAGCAGCCGGTCCAGCAGCCGATGCAGCAGCAGTTCCAGCAGCCGAACGGGGGCACTTCCCCGGCCCCCGTCCAGCAGCAGGCGGCCCAGCCGCCCGCGCCGAGCGGCCTGTCGCCGGAGCAGGAGCAGCTGCTCGCCACGCTCAACGCTGCGAAGCAGCAGGGCTGAGCAGGTCACCTGACCATGGCAACCATCCACGGCGAGATCGTCGGCCAGTCCACCCTTGCGGTGCTGGCCGGCGGTCCCGCCGCATCGCCCCACGAGCTCGAGGACGTCGCTCGCGCAGCCAAGCTGCTGAAGACCCTCACCCCGCTCTTCGCGAAGTCGGACCCGCCCGGCGCACTGACCACCGAGCTCACATGGCCGGCCGTCGTGCAGCTCGCCGAGACCTTCGGCCCCGCGTGGCAGCCCGGCCCGCGGCTGACCGCATGGATCCGTGAGCAGGTCGTGCTCCGCACCAGCCTGCAGCCGATCGCCTACGCCCCGCCGGCCGGCCTCACGCCGTACCCCTGGCAGGTCGAGGGCGCCGCGATGATCGCAGCCACCGGCCGGGTGCTCATCACCGACGAGCCCGGCACCGGCAAGACCATCACCACGATCCTCGGCCTGGTCGAGTGGCAAGCACAGCGCGACCAGCACGAGCTCGGCCCGTCGTTCGGTCCCGTGCTGGTCGTCTGCCCGGCCTCCGTCATCGACTCTTGGGTCGACGCGTGGAACACCTGGGCTCCCCACCTCCGCGCGATCGCCTGGCGCGGCACCCCCACCAAGCGCCAGCAGCTCGCCGGCACTGCCGACGTCTACGTCTGCTCCTACGAGACCGCACGGCAGGACGCCCCGGCGGCCGGCACCAAGGCGATGAAGCCGCTGATCTCCCTGGGCGCCGCGGCCGTAGTCGTCGACGAGTGCCACCTGATCAAGAACAACGCCACCGCCCGGTCTCAGGCCGTGCGCCGCCTTGCCCACAAGGCCACCCAGTCAGGGGGAGCCGTGGTGTGCCTGTCCGGCACCCCGATCACCCACCACCCCGGAGACCTCTGGGCCAGCCTCGACGCGATGGAGCACGGCGCCCAGCCGGCCAAGAAGCGCTGGGTCGACCGCTACTGCCAGGTCGTGCCCGGTGAGTACGACGAGGAGATCCTCGGCCTGCTCCCGTCGCGTGAGCCCGAGTTCCGGCGCACCCTGCTCGGCCAGCACCGCCGAGTGGCCAAGGCAGACGTGCTGGCGCAGCTGCCGCCGAAGGTCTACAGCGTCCGCACCGTCGACATGCCCAAGGCGTGGCGGAAGGTCTACGACGACTTCGAGGCCCAGATGCTCGCCGAGCTCCCGGCCGATGAGAATGGCGTCACGCAGGAGCTGCAGGTCATGGACCTGCTGTCCGTGCTGAGCCACCTCTCGGCACTCTCCAGCGCCGCGGCCGACGTCGAGGTCACCCACGGCCCGGACGTCGACCAGAACACCGGCATGCCGAAGCGGCACGTCCACCTCGAGCTCAAGGCGCCGTCGTGGAAGGTCGACGCCCTGCTCGAGCTCCTCGAGGAACGTCCCGGCCAGCCCGTCGTGTGCTTCGCACCGTCGCGGCAGCTCGTGCAGCTTGCAGGGAAGGCAGCTGCACAGGCCGGGTTGCGCGTCGGCTACGTCGTCGGAGGTCAGGCCCCGGCAGACCGGACGCGCGCGGTGGCCGAGTTCCAGCAAGGAGGCCTGGACCTCATCTGCGCCACCACCGGTGCGGGCGGTGTGGGCCTGACCCTGACCGCCGCCCGCACCGTCGTCTTCCTCCAGCGGCCCTGGTCGCTCGTCGAGTCACTGCAGGCCGAGGACCGGTGCCACCGCATCGGCTCCGAGGTCCACGACTCCATCGAGGTCATCGACATCGTCGCCCGCAACACCCTCGACACCCGCGTGCGCGCCGTCCTCCGGGAGCGGGCCGGGCAGCTGGCCGACCTCGTCCAGGACCCCCGCATCGTCGCCACGCTGCTCGGCGGAGACGCCGTCCACGAGGCCGCGGCACTCGGCTACCAGGCCGCCCAGCAGGCCGGCTTCACCTCCATTCGAGAGGCCGTCGCATGAGCCCGCGACGGAAGCACCTCCAGTACTTCACCCTCCTCCGCGCCCGGACCGACCGGGCGACGCGCACCGGAAGGACCCACCGATGAAGACCAGCCTGATCAAGAACCCGAGACCCGGCGACTTCGCCGCGGTCTGCCGCCAGCCCTCGTGGCTCGCCCAGCACGAGCTGCCTGCGGGCACCGACCTCGACAGCCTGCAGAACCGCTGGGACCGGAAGCGATCGTGCAACGTCTTCCTGGTCCCGTGCGCCCTGGAGACCAAGGACCGCGCCGAGCTCGAGGCGCACATGCGAGACATCCACAGCGGTGGCATCTACCGCTGGGACAACAGCGCGCTCGGCCCCAACGTGACCGAGGTCCGCAGCTACAAGTCGCGCGGCGTCGACATCGAGAAGGGCTGGTCCACACCGAAGGCCCCGGCCGAGGCGAAGCCCTTCGCGCCGAAGAGCCTCGAGCCCGGCGCCGAGGTGACGTGGCCCGCTGGCGGCGTCATGGAGCGCAGCGGCCAGGTCTGGTGCGCCGGCCCCGGGCCGAAGAGCGCCTGGGTGATCCCGGACGAGCCACGCATGGAGCACCACCCGGTGCAGGAGCTGGTCCGCTTCGAGCGTGCGCTGGTCATCAAGGAGGACCACCGCGGTGAGCTCTACTCCACCGCCGAGGTCTTCTGGTCGGACTGGGCCGTGCTCGAGGACGTGGCGTGATGCGCCTCTACGTCGCCGGGCCCATGACCGGGCTCCCGGACTTCAACTACCCGGCGTTCTTCGAGGCCGAGAAGCGGCTCATCGCCGTCGGGTACGAGGTCGAGAACCCGGCCCGCAACAAGGTCGAGGGCACCGCGTCGTGGCTGGCCTACATGCGGATGTCGCTGGTGCAGATCAGCCGCGTCGACGGCATCGCGCTCCTGCCCGGCTGGGTCGCCTCCAAGGGCGCCCGGATCGAGCACCGGCTGGCCGTCGACCTCGGCCTCGAGGTGCACAGCGTCGAGGCCTGGGCGATCAAGGCCGAGCACGACCAGCTACTGCCCCAGCGAGGCCAGGACCCGGCTGCCAGCCTCGTCGAGCCGGGCAAGCCCCGCGAGCTCGTCTACTGCCCCGAGTGTGCGGCCGGCAAGACCGTCAACTGCGCGCTGATCGCCCTTGACCCGGCGATCGACGACTTCGTGCCGTGCGCCACCGTCGAGCAGACGGGGGTGGCCTGACATGTGCCTCCTCGTCGCCAACGCGGTCCCGGAAGCGGCCTCCTGGCCGTGGGTCCTCGTGGTCGCCATCGTCATCACCGTGCTGGTGGTGCTGGCCGGAATGGCAACGCGATGAACGCCATCGACTGGGACTCCCCCACCTGGGGCCAGCCGGGTCACAACGTCCACGAGTCCGCCTGGGCTCCCGACCGCAAGCACGCTGACGAGACAGGTGACGACCAGTGAGCCGGCCCACCGCTGCGGACCTGCTGCGCCAGCTGGACGACACCCGCACCGCGGACGCGGAGCGAGCGTCGGCCGAGACGTCCACCGAGTGGGGCGTCCGGGTCGAGCACCCGCGGCTCCCCGGCTTCACCAGCGCCGTGACGAACGAGGCCCACGCCGACCGGCTGATGGCGCAGGCCGACCCCGGCGCGACCGTCACGAAGGTGCGGCGCGAGGTCACCGAGTGGGAGGACGTGCAGCCATGACGGCCGCCAGCAGCGAGTGGCAGCCGGGCGACCCGCTGATGCCCGACAACGGCTGCGGCACCGTGCCCGCGGTCTTGTGGTCGTCGCAGGAGCGGCGCGAGGCGATCGCGGAGGACGACGTACCCCCGCCGTGGTTCCGGCCGTTCAACGCCGTGGCGATCGAGCCCGCCATGACCCGGCACTGCGAGGCGTGCAGCGTCACCTGGCGCGGCGACATGCCTTGCTGGTCGTGCGGAGGTGCGTCATGACCACCCGCGTGATCGGCGTCGACCCCGGCCCGGTGCCCGGCATCGTCGTGCTGGACATCTGGGAGACCGCGGTGATCGGCCGCGTCGAGGCCATCCAGTGCACCCACGGCGCCGCGTGCGAGCTCGTCGAGGCGCTGCTCATGGATCAGGTCGAGACCTCGCTGGTGGCCACCGAGCGATTCGTCACCCGCGGCCGCGCGAACAAGGCGCAGACCATCACCCGCGACCTGGTCGGCCAGCTGCAGCAGGCCGTGCGGATCCAGCACCACAGCTACAACGGCTCCCCGGTTCACTGCCTCGAGCGCAACGCCTCCCAGATCAAGGCCTGGGCCACCGACGCCCGCCTCGAGGCCGCCGGGCTGCTCGAGGTCACCAAGGGCATGCGCCACGCCCGCGACGCCGCGCGCCACGCACTGTTCGCCGCGGTGCGCGACGCCGGCCTGCCCGACCCCCTGTCCTCCAGCTTCACCACTTCCCACCGAAAGGCCTGACCATGACGTTCAACAGCACCACCTCGCCGAGCATCGACGCCTTCCTCACCCAGCCGGCCGACGACGGCTCCGACTTCGGGCCCGTCGAGGCCCTGCTCTCCGAGCGGGACGACACCGACCCGCTGACCTCGATCGCAGGGAGCCTGCAGGCGATCGCCGACGCCGTCCGGGCGGGGCTCGAGTCCACGCCCGGGGCGGCCGGTGACACCGAGGCCGACCGGCTGCGCGAGGCGTACGACGACCTGGAGGCGAAGCACGCCGCTCTCTACGACCTGCTGGCCGACGTCGAGAAGATCGTGGCGAAGTCCACCTCGAAGGTGTCGCTCGAAGTGAAGGCCGCGATCAACGCGTGGAAGGCCCCCGTGGTGCCCGCACAGGACGAGCCGGACGCGGTCACCGACCCCGGTGAGGGGCAGGGGCTGGCGGCTGTGCGGCCCGAGCAGCCGGCGCACGACGCCCCGGTCGAGGCGTGGCGCGCCTACTGCCGCGAGCTGCGACCTGCCGAGTTCCTGCCGACCGAGCTGGACAACATGAACCGGTCGCAGATCCGGACCTTCCTCGGCCTCGAGCAGCCGGTGAGCGCGTGATGGCCACCGAGGAGAACAAGGTTCACGCCCATCGCGGTGAGGCCTTCCATGCGCAGGTGACAGCGAAGACGTTCTGGCGGCTTGTCGAGGCAGCCGAGGGCTTGCCTGACACCGCTTCGTTCCGGGTCTGGGGCACGTCGGAGTCGCTCTACAGCGAGGAGCGATACGTCAAGACGGCGCACATCCGCCATCTCGAGTAGCGCGTCAACGCGCCGGCCTCACTCCAACCTCTTCCCCGAACGGAGCCCCGCCTCGTGGCGACCCCTGAAGCACCAGCATCACGCACCTTCGCCGACCACGTCGCGGCCTACGCCCAGGCCGGATGGCCGTGCATCCTCCCGGTGCCGCCGGCCACCAAGACGCCGCCGCCGGTCGGCTTCACCGGCGCCGAGGGCCGTGACACCGAGCCGATGGACCTGGTCACGTGGGCCGGCACCAACCCCCACGACTCCATCGCCCTGCGGATGCCGGACGGCATCATCGGCATCGACGTCGACGAGTACGTCAAGGGTGCGGTGACCAAGCACGGCGCGCGCACGCTCCAGCACTACCTCGAGCGGTGGGGGCCGCTGCCGCCCACCTGGAGCAGCACGGCGCGCGGTGAGGGTCCGTCGCGGATCCACCTGTTCCGGGTGCCGCCCGGGCGCTACGCCACCGTGCTGAAGGCGACGCACCCCGACGGATCGGTGACGGCCGACATCGAGGTCATCCAGCGCCACCACCGCTACGCCGTCGTCTGGCCGAGCCCCCACAAGGATGCGGGCGACATCTACCGCTGGTACGACCCGGCCGGCCACGCCGTCGACGCGCCTCCGAAGCCCGACGAGCTCACGGTCCTGCCCCAGTCGTGGGTCGAGGGACTGGCCGCCGGCGCGAGCGCGGCCGCGGCGGCCTCTGCGCCGCGCGAGCAGGGCGAGGCGCTCCTGGACCAGCTGCGCTCCGACTGGCGGCCGGAGTGCGCGGAGATCACCAGCGCGCGGCTCCAGGCGTACGACGACCTGTCCAAGGCCGACGCCGGCTCCCGCCACGACACCATGACCGCCCGGGTGCACCACCTCGTCCAGCTGGCCGCCACCGGGCACGCCGGCGTCGCGCACGCCCTGGCGGTCGTCGCCGAGCTGTGGGCCAGCCTCACCGCCGGCGAAGGCCGCGAGGACGAGCTCGAGCGGGCCCTGGTCACCAGCGCGCGCAAGGCCGTCACCGTCGTCGGGGCGGTGCAGCTGCCGCACGAGCCGTGCCTGACCGGCGGCACCGTGCTGCAGGTCCAGCCCGCGGCACCAGGCGATGACCGGCCGGACGACCCCACGCGGCCCCCCACCGAGCAGATGGTGGGCGTGGAGGCCGAGCAGCAGTGGGGAATCCGCACGTGGATCGGCGTCGAGGCCTTCGACCCCCTGTCCCAGCTCGACCAAACCCTCGCCGACCGGGTACTGCAGCGCACCGCGCCGGCCGTGCGCTACGCGTACGACGCCCGGACGTGGCTGCTGCGGCTCAACGACCGCTGGGAGACCCGGCGCGAGCTCGCCCCGTGGCTGGTCTCCGAGGTCGCCTGGCTGATGCCGATCGGCGACCCCACGGCCGAGAAGGGCTCCGACCCCCACACCCGCTCAGCGGTGCGCCAGCGGCTCATGACGCACGCCGGCGGCAAGGCCGTCGCCGGAAAGATGGACGCGCTCGTCGCGGCCGGCACCTACCCCGGCTCGGTGGCGCTCGGAGACCTCGACGCCGACCCCGAGGTGCTGTGGGCGGGCGGCGTGCCTTGGTCGCTGCGGTTCAGCGACGTGCAACCGATCCCTGCCGAGCACATCGACCCAGCGACCCCGCACATACACAGCTGCGGCGTGATGCCGGCCGACGTGCCGACCCCGCTGTGGGACGCGTTCCTGGCAGCCGTATGGCCCGCCCCGAGCCATCGCGCATGGGCGTTGCGGGTCCTCTCCATCGCGCTCACCGGGTACGCCGACCGCGCGCTCCCGGTCCTGCTCGGCGAGACCGGACGCGGCAAGACCCAGGTCATCAACCTGCTGATGAGCGTGCTCGGCTCCTACGCGCACGCCGCCAACCCCAAGCTGCTGGCCAACAGCAACGCGCACGACACGATCCGCTACTCGCTGAAGGGCCGCCGGCTCTCCTTCATCGACGAGGCGCCGGCAGAGAACCGGGCCGGCCAGGAGCACCTCAAGCAGCTGACCGGCGGCGGCGACATCACGGCCAACCAGATGCACAAGGACCCGATCACCTTCCGGCCCACGCACACGCTCGTGCTCACCGCCAACGACGAGCCCCTGCTGACTGACCCGGCGGTCCGGGCCCGTGTCCGGCTCATCCCGTGCGAGGGCGACCCCGAGCTCGTGCGGCTCACCCGCGCGGCGATCGGCTCTGTGCAGTGGCCGGCCTGGCGGGCCGAGGCCCCGGGTGTGCTGGCCGCGATGATGCGGGAGACAGCCGGCTGGCTCTCGGACCCGAGCACCGGCTCCATGGCCGCGGCGCCGGCGCACCTGATGTACCTGGCCGAGCACCTCGGTGCCGAGCAGGACCCGATCACCGTGTGGCTCGAGGAGGAGACCGAGCCCTTCGCGCCCGGCACCCCCAGCCGCGAGCTGTACCAGGCCTTCCGGGCCTCATGCC
This sequence comes from uncultured Nocardioides sp., assembly GCA_964503015.1. Lineage (GTDB taxonomy): Bacteria > Actinomycetota > Actinomycetes > Propionibacteriales > Nocardioidaceae > Nocardioides. Next base: position 23,490 of record CAZDAO010000001.1, read on the forward strand.
AGCGCTCGGGACACCGGAACGACCTGATCCCCACCGAGACCCGCTGGGGCCGCGAGCTGAGCCGCCGCGGCTACCCCAGCCTGCACACCGAGCACGGCAAGCGCCGGGCGCTTCGGATCCGGTCCGGTGGCTTCCTGCCGGGCATGGCAGACCCGTCAGCCGGACAGGCCATCGAAGGGGCCTCGACCAACCCGGTCCCGCCTCCGCCCCCGGTTGCACCGCGATCGGCTGACGGGTTGACCCCCAATCCTGACGGGTTCCTGACGGGTTCAGACACCAACCCGTCAGCCCTGTTTTCGCAGGTCAACCACAGTGTTTCTGTTCAGCCTGACGGGTCTGACGGGTTTGAAACACCTCTTACACGTACACACGCGCCTGCACCCGCGCAGGAGGCGCAACCTGAAACAACCCGTCAACCCGTCAGCCCGTCTGTGACGGCGAGCCCTTCCGGAGCAGGCCAGCAGCCCACGGCGCCAGCCCACCAGCCGGCCCGGAAGGAGTGCCGCGAGTGCGGCGGCACCACTGGTGCGAAGGGGATCCACGATGCCGACTGCGCGACCGGGCTGGCCGCTCAGGCGAAGACCGAAGCGGCTCGGACCAAGCGGGCTGAGGCCGCGGCAGTCAAGCGGCTCGAGGCGATCGCGGCAGCTGCCGGAGCTGAGGTCGAGCTCCCTGCCCTGCTGACACGCGACGGCACGATCCGCTCGATCACGCTCGAGCAGGCGGACGCGCTGCTCGGGACGATCACCGGCGAGACCGGGCACGGCGCGCTCACGATCGACGTCGAGCACACCGGCTTCCCGATCGGGCACCGGCACTACGCCCTGCGGACGATCCAGCTCGGCGACGAGAACCTGGCCGTGGTGCTCGACCACGAGGGCCCGACCGGCCACGCGCAGGACGAGGTCGCTCGTCGGCACCTCGCCGCCGCCCAGGTGCTCCACGCCCACTCCGCCAGCGCCGACATCGTCCCGCTCGCCGTGGCCGGCCTGGTCGAGCCCGAGGAGGCGTGGCGGCGGACGATCGACACCGGCACCCTGGCCAAGATCGCCGACCCCGCGCTGACCAAGAACAGCGACGACCTCAAGGGCCTCGCCAAGGCGGTGCTCGGTGAGGCTGCCACGGCGCCCGCGGCTGACGAAGCGCGAGCCGCGCTGTTCAAGGCCGGGAAGTGGCTCGAGAAGACCGAGGTGCTCACGCCCCTGGACAAGTCGGGCTGGGCCCAGGTCGACCACCGCACCGAGACGATGGCGCGCTACGACGGCTCCGACGTGCTCGACTGCGCCGCCCTGGCGCGACGACTCCCTGCGCTGGCGCCCGACCAGCTGTACCGCGAGCAGACCGCTCAGCGGATGACGGCGCGCGTCGCACACACCGGCTTCCGGTTCGTGCCCGAGCAGATCGACCGCCTCCACGACCAGCACACCCGGAGCAAGGCCGCCCTTGCGGCTCTGATCCCGGTGGAGAACCCGGGCAGCCCCGACCAAGTCGGTGCCCTCCTCACGCGCATGGGGGCGCTGCTCCCAGCGACCAAGACCGGCAAGCCGTCCGTGGCCAAGGGCGTGCTCGAGCCGTACGCCGGCGCCAGGGGGTCCGAGCGCACCTGGGCCGAGGAGGCGACCAGCGACATCCAGCACATGGCCCGGCTCATCCTCGACTGGCGCCATGACGACACCGCGCTGAAGCTCTTCCTCGACCCCTGGCGGGACATGGTCCGCAACGGCGACGGCCGCGCGCGATCCACCGTCTACACCCTCGGTGCCGACACCGGCCGCATGTCCTCGGTGCGGTTCAACCTCCAGCAGATCAGCCGTGAGGGCGGGATGCGCGCCTGCATCTCGGCCGACCCCGGTCACCTGCTCATCACCGCGGACTTCTCCTCGGTTGAGATCCGGGTGGCCGCGGCCCTCAGCCAGGACCGCGCACTGATCGAGATGCTCCTCAACGGCGTGGACCTGCACGCCGAGATCGCCAAGCTGGTGTGGGGGCCCGGCTTCACCAAGTCGAACCGCTACATGGCCAAGCGCAAGGTCTTCGGCCGGATCTACGGCCAGGGCGAGGAGGGCATGGCGAAGACCGACGGCGCCGGGCTCGACGTCGCCCGCAACGTCATCTCGGCCATGGACGCCATGACCCCCGGACTCACCGAGTGGAGTCGAATGGTCCGAGGCGGGGTCGAGGCCGGACGCACGCAGTACCCGACGTACGCCGGCCGGGTGATCCACATGCCGAAGGGCGCCCCGCACGCCGGCCCCAACTACGCCATCCAGGGCACCGCCCGCGAGCTGCTCATCGACGCGCTGCTGCGCTGGGAGCAGACGCCCTGGGGGCACTGCCCGCTCATGCCGGTGCACGACGAGATTCTCGCGATGGTCCCCGCCGACCAGGCCGTCGAGGCCACCGAGGCACTCAAGGCGTGCATGGCCACCGAGCTCTACGGCGTGCCGATCGTGGCCGCCGCCGACGAACCCAGCTTCGAGTGGAAGGACAGCGCCTGATGCCCGGCGTGACCAGCACCAGCCCCGCCGCCAACCTGTGCTACTGCGGCAAGCCGACCAGTGGCGCCACGTTGTGCGATCGCTGCTCCAGGACCATGGCTTTCGCCATCGCCAACGTGGCTGGCCACTTCGAGGACCTCGACACCGTGGTGCAGAAGCAGGCGAGGTACGGCAGCGCTGCCACCAAGGGCAGCATCGGCAAGGCCCAGCCCCTTCCGATCGACCTGCGCTTCGTCTCGGGCCCACCGCGCCTCGCCGCGTTCGGTGGCCAGGGCGGCACGGCCGCCGCGCCCGGGGCCCAGCTGAGGTGGGACACCCGCAACACCGTGGTGGCATGGGCGCGCACCGTGCTCGAGGGCCAGCGGCCGCTGCTCGGACCGGTGTGCGCACCCACCTGCCTGCACACCTCGTGCGCCCGAGCCCGAATCACCCGGCCCCCGGCGGCTGACGTGCGGAGCATGTGCCACTACCTCGACAAGCACTACCGCTGGATCGAAACCCAGGCCTGGGCGGCCCAGCTCCTCGACGAGTTCTGCGACCTCGAGAGACGACTGACCCGGATGGTCAACCGGCCAGCCGACCGCTGGTACGCCGGCAAGTGCTCGGCCCACGACACGCTCACCGGCGCCGTGTGCGAGGCCGAGCTGTACGCCAGCACCGACAGTGGCACGCTCACCTGCCGGGCCTGCGGCACCCAGCACGACGTCGCCAGCCGCCGGGACTTCCTCCTCGTCGAGGCGAAGGACTACCTCGTCACTGCCACCGAGGCCGCCGGCGCGCTCATCGCCTGGACCGACTACGACGGCACCGAGACCAAGCTGGTCGACCGGATCCGCAAGTGGCGCGACCGCAACCAGCTCGAGGTCCGTGACGTGACCAGCCTGCTCGGCAAGGACCGACACCTCTACCGGCTCGGTGACATCGAGGAGCTGCTGGTGCGACGCGCGCAACGCGAGCAGCAGCGCCGAATCGGGGCGTGATGTATGGTTCTGTCCAGTCGATTCCGCAGCGACCGCTTTGGTCCGGGGTCGGCTTCTTGCGTTCTCGGGGGTGACGGTCCGTGCCCACCCGCATGATCACCACCACCGACGGGCGCCGCATCCCGGACCCTCGGTCCACCCAGGCCTGGCGCAGGCTGGCTAAGCAGGCGGCCCGCGAGGAGCCCGTCTGCTGGCTCGGCTTCGAGGGATGCACGCGCGTCAGCACCACCGGGGACCACGTGATCCCGGTGGTCGACCGTCCCGACCTCGCCCTCGAGCGCAGCAACGTGCACGGCGCGTGCTCGAGCTGCAACTACAAGCGCCGCAACCTGCCGCTCTCGGCCCTGCGCCTCGGCGCCGACGCCGAGCCGAGGCCAGGCGCGCTGTCCGTCTTCGACTGACCACCGCGGCCCCAGCCTCAGTGGCAGGGGGCTGGGCACGCGGCGCTCAGAAATCCAGAGAGTCGCACTCAGTAGATCAGCAAGCTCGCGGCTGTTCTCCCTCCTGAGCCGCCCTGGATCCGTTACGGCGTCACTGCTGACGCCTCATCACGACAGGCAGGGGGGTCCGTCGCCGTGCCTCGAGCCAGCCAGCCCGTAGCGAAGCTGACCTGCGCCGGCCCCGGGTGTCGGAAACGGTTCACGCCGCAGCGGTCGACGGCCAAGTTCTGCTCGCCGGCCTGCAGCCAGCGCGCGCGGCGCGGCACCAAGAAGCCGGCCGCCAAGACCCCCGCGACCAAGCTGACCACCGCGGACAAGTCGACGGAGAAGGCGCCGAAGCGCCAGACCGCGCCAGCACGCAGCACCGCGGCGGCCGACAACCACAAGCTCGTGATCGCTCTGCGCCAGGAGCTGGAGGGCGCTGGCGTCGAGGACACGTTCGAGGGGCAGCTCGCGCTCGAGCTCGCGCGTCGCCTGGTCACCCCGAACGAAGGCGCGAGCGCGCTGGCCGACAAGGTCCGTGCGGCACGCGAGCGCGCGCTCGCCCAGGCCGCCCCGGATGACACTGGCGGCGACGAGCCGGAGCCGCCCGCTGAGGACGACGAGGTCACCAAGGCGCGCAAGGCCCGGGAGGCCAAGGCAGCCGCGGCTGCCGCGAGCGAGGCCTGATGTCCACCTCGAGTCCCACGCTCGCGAAGCGGCAGCTCATCGAGCCCGACTACTGGACCTGCCCGCACGGCGTGCGCACCCGCCCGGACCCTGCCCTGACTTATGGCCCGGAGGTGGCCGACCTCTGCGCGAAGGCCGGCTACGCGCCAGACCCGCAGCAGGAGCTCGGGCTCGACCTGGTCTTCGCGATCCGGCCCGACGGCTCGCCGGCCTCGTTCTCGTTCTGCGTGATCTGCGCCCGGCAGAACCTCAAGTCGGGGCTCTTCCAGCAGTGCGTGCTCGGGTGGCTCTTCGTCACCGAGGTGCCGGAGATCGCCTGGTCCGCGCACGAGCTGCGCACCTCGCTCAACGCCCAGACCGAGCTGCACGAAACGCTCAAGGGTCCGACGCTGTCGAAGTACCTGCCCACGACGAAGAACGAGGGCCTGTACGACGTCAACGGCAAGGAGCGGATCGAGCTCAACACCGGCCAGACCGTCTGGTTCCAGACCCGGACCCGGGACGGCGGCCGAGGACTCGGCAAGCCCAAGGTCATCATCGACGAGGCCTTCAAGTTCAAGAAGCGGACCGCCGGCGCCCTGCTGCCGATCCTGCTCGCCCAGCACCACCCTCAGCTGCTCCGCGGCTCGAGCGCGCCGGCGCTCGACGAGGACGCCGCCGACCTGCGCGACGTGATCGACCGCGGCCGCGGCCGCAAGTCGCCCGAGATGAGCTACATCGAGTGGCTGGCCCCTCGTGAGGACTGCAAGGACCCGGACTGCACCCACCCGAAGGACGCGCTGGAGCGCGGCCTCGACTGCGCGCTCGACCGAGAGCACCTGATCCTCCGCGCCAACCCGACGGTCGACCGCGATGACGAGGGCCGGGCGCTCGACACCGGGCGCATCACGATCCGCACCCTGCGCAACCTGCGCCAGGAGCTCGACCCCCTCGAGTACATGCGCGAGTGCCTCGGCTGGATGGATCGCGACGGCGACGGTGACGGACCGCCGGCCATCAACGTGCGCACCTGGAACGCCAAGGCGCTGGTCGACCGCGACGCGCCGGCCGTGACTCGCGCCGCGGTCGCGATCAACGTGGCGCCGGACCGCTCGCGCGCCTCGATCGGGGTAGCCGGCGCCTACGCCCCGGACCCCGACCGCGTGCTGCTGACGACGAAGACCGCGCCCGGCTTCGACTGGGTGGTGCCGCAGCTGGTGAAGATGCGCGACGGCGACAAGCTCGAGCTGCTGGAGATCAGCTACCACCCCTCCAGTCAGGCCGCGGCGTTGGAGAGCGACCTGCTGGCCGAGGGCTTCGAGATCACCACGAAGAAGCCTGGCGAGGAGCCCGGCCGGATCCGCCACCTGGTGCACAACGACATGGGCCGGGCGTGTGCCGTCCTGCAGCACGGCGTCACTGAGCAGCGGATCGTGCACATCGGGCAGGCCGAGGTCACCGACGCGATCGCCGTGGCGCGCACCCGCTACGTCAACGAGGTCGAGGTCTGGGACCAGCGCAACCAGGACTTCGAGATCTCGAACGTCGTGGCGATGTCCGCCGCGCTGCATCGCTGGGACGTGCTCAACGCCGTGCCGAAGCCGCCACCGCCCGCGCCGGCCACGGCGAAGGTCACCGCGACCAAGGCCCACTTCTTCGACAGCGCTCAGTTCTGAGCGCCGACGCCGAGCCCGGGAGGGGGTGAACGATGACCACGACCACCGAGGAGTCCACACCTCCCCCGCCCCCGGCGCCGGTCCGCGAGAAGGGCTACGCCTACGGCGGCGGCTCACGCACGTCGGGCTTCTGGGAGGACCTGACCAACGAGACCACTCCGGAGCTCATGTGGCCGGACTCGATCAAGGTCTACGACAAGATGCGCAAGGACGCGCAGATCGCCTCCGTGCTCCGCGCGGTCACCGCGCCGATCCTGCGCACGCAGACCTGGGTCGACCCGGGCGACGCCCGTGACGAGGTGGTCGAGGACGTCGCGCGCAACTTCGGTCTCCCGATCAAGGGCACCGATCCTGACGAGGACTTTCGCTCTGGCATCCGCGGCCGCGACCGCTTCAGCTGGTCCCAGCACGTGAAGGACGGCATGCTCATGCTGCCGTTCGGCCACTCCTACTGCGAGCAGGTCTACCGCGAGGTCACACCGAACCGCTACCGGATCCGCAAGCTCGCGCACCGGCCCTCCTCGACGATCGCGCAGATCCACGTCGCGCGCGACGGCGGTCTCGTCTCGATCGAGCAGCATCCGCCCATGGGCGCGACGCCGACTGGCATGTCCATGTTCGGCGGCCTCGGCGGGGTCAACATCCCGGTCAACCGCCTCGTCGGCTACGTGCTCGACCGCGAGGGCGGCAACTGGCTCGGCACCAGCATCCTGCGCGCCTGCTACAAGAACTGGCTCTACAAGGAGCACGCGCTGCGCAAGTGGGCCATCGCGATCGACCGCCAGAGCTCCGGCCTGCCGGTCTACACCGCGCCGCAGGGGGCTCGCGAAGAGGACATCACCAAGGGCCAGCAGATCGCGGCCGACGCCCGAGCCGGCGACAACTCCGGTGCTTCGCTGCCCTACGGCGCGAAGCTCGAGCTGCTCGGCATCGAGGGGGGCCTCCTCGACGTCGGTCAGTTCATCCGCTACCAGGACGAGCAGATCGCCCGCGCGGTGCTGGCCCACTTCCTGAACCTTGGTAGCCAAGGAGGCGGGCAGGTGGGGTCGTACGCACTCGGCTCGACCTTCCACAACTTCTTCACCCTCGCACTGCAGGCCGTGGCCCAGGACTTCTACGAGACCGCCCAGGCCCACGTCGTGGAGGACCTCGTCGACATCAACTTCGGCCGCGACGAGCCCGCTCCGCAGCTGGTGTTCGACGAGATCGGGTCGACCGGCCAGGTCGATGACGAGCTCACGCTGCTGCGCCGCGCCGCCGGTCTCGAGGACGACGAGGACCTCGCCAACTTCCTTCGCTCGAACGTCTCACAGGAGGCCGCATGACCGCCAAGATGGGCCGCTACCGGTACTGGGGCGACCAGAAGCCGGACACCTCGCGGCCGCTGCTGACGTTCAGTCGCCCGAGCGAGGCGGTGAACGCCAAGTCGACCACCACGAGCACCGGCGAGGCCTCCACGACGACGGCCGGCACGCTGCGCATCTACGGTCCGATCGACTCCTGGGGTGGCTGGTGGGGTGTCTCCGCCAAGGAGGTGGCCCAGGCGCTCGACCTTCTCGGCGACGCAGATCGGATCGTGGTGCGGGTCAACTCCCCCGGCGGCGAATCCTCCGAGGGCCGCGCGATCGTCAACCTCCTGCGCGCCCACAGCGCGGAGATCGTTACGGTCGTCGACGGCGCTGCCTACTCGGCCGCGTCGTACGTCGCAGCCTGCGGCAACGACACCGTCATGAGCCCGGGCAGCACGATGATGATCCACGACACCAGCACGTTCCTGTACGGGAACGCCGCCGCCTTCCGGAAGTCGGCCGACGTCCTCGACGTGCTCTCCAACAGCGGCGCCGAGCTGTACGCCGAGATCGCCGGTGGCACCGTCGAGGAGTGGCGGGCGCGCCAGCAGGCCGAGACCTGGTACAGCGCTGCCGGCGCCGTCGAGTCCGGACTGATGAAGCGCGTGGCGGTCGTGCCGGACGCCGGGCCGGCCGAGACCGCCGGCGACGACGGTCCCGAGCCTGTCGACGCCGACGCCGTCGAGGACCGCGCCCGCGCGACCTACGACGTGTCGCTGTTCGACAAGGCCCCCGAGTCCCTCACCAAGGACTCCCCCAAGCCCCCGAGCGCGTCCGCGGTCGGGTCAACCCACACCGAAGGGAGTCCTGCCGTGGCCTTCAGCGACGAGCAGATCCAGACCCTGCGGAACAAGCTCGGCGTCGCCGAGGACGCGGACGAGGCCACCATCCTGGCGGCCCTCGACGAGGCCCTCGACGAGCAGACCGCCGAGACGCCGCAGGAGTCCGCGCCGCAGGTGCCCGAGGGTCACGTCGTGATCCCGGCCGCCAAGCTCGCGGACCTCGAGGCCGGCGCGAAGCTGGCCACGACCACCGCCAAGACGCTGGCCGAGAAGGAGCGCGACGCGTTCCTCGACAGCGTCAAGGGCAAGTACCTCCCCACCAGCCGCGACGGCTGGGCCAAGGAGTACGACCGCGACCCCGCCGGCGTGCGCAAGCACTTCGAGGACGCGCCCGTGCTCATCCCGACCACCGAGGTCGGCCACGCCGTGACCCCGCAGGCGTCCACCGAGGACGACAGCTGGTTCCCCGGCTACCCCGCCCCCGCCGCCGCCACCCAGGAGGGCTGATCCATGGCGAACGAGAACCCCGGCGTCTACGAGCCGGGCAAGGACCTGACCTGCCACGCGTCCGCCGCCATCACGGGCAAGCGCTTCGTGGCGATCAGCGGCAGCCGCACCGGCGGCAACATCACGGTGGCGCACGCCACGGCCGCCGGCCGGGCCTTCGGGGTGTCGAAGTACGACGCCGCGTCCGGTACCAAGGTCGGAGTGCACCGCGGCAACAGCCGCGTCACCTTCGTCACCGCGCAGGCCAACATCGCGGCCGGCGCCGAGGTCGAGGTCGGCACGAACGGCCAGGCCGTCACCAAGTCCGCGGGCATCGCTGTCGGCTTCGCGGTCACGGCCGCCACGACCGGCAACGACGCCGAGATCAGCCTCTACTGAGAAGGGTCGCACCAACATGGCAATCAACCAGGTCACGTACCCCCTGGCGCCGCCGAGCGTCAGCGGGACGACCCTCACGGTCGAGACCGCGCTCAACCAGCCCACGCGGATCACGCGGCGCATCGCCGACCTGACCCTGCAGAAGTTCATCGTCTCCCGGATCTTCGCCCAGGGCGGAGCGGTCTCCGGCGGTGCGGTGATCTACGACCAGGCCACGCTCAACGAGCTCTACCTCGACCGCGACGTCGAGCAGGTCATGCCCGGCGACGAGTTCCCGATCGTGGGCTCCAGCCGGCCGACCCCCAAGGTCGCCCAGGTCGAGAAGTACGGTGGCAAGTTCTACGTCACCGACGAGGCCCGCGACCGCAACGACCGCGCCTACTTCAACAACCAGGTCACCCAGCTGGCCAACACCATCGTGCGGAAGGTCAACACCCGCACGGTGGCCGAGCTGGAGGCCGCCATCACCGCCCTCGGCGGTGCCGGCACCTTCATCGGCCACAACTGGGGCACCGTCGTCACCGGGGGCTCGTCGCAGACGAACAACTCCGGCTGGCCGGCCGCCGACCTGGCCCAGGCGCAGCTGCTCGCGGACGTCGACGAGCTCGGCGTGGAGTACGACATCTGGATCGTCAACCCGATGCAGAAGTACCAGCTCACCGTCACCTACGGCGACAAGCTGGCCGACGTGCTCACCTCGCTCAACATCCGCGAGATCTTCGCCACCAACCGGGTCGCGAACGGCACCGCCTACGCGGTGGCCTCCGGCCAGGTCGGCGAGCTCCGGGTCGAGCAGCCGCTGCGCACGGAGACCGAGCGCAAGGTCGAGACGGAGAAGACCCTGGTGCAGTCCTCGGTCCGCCCGGTCATGTACGTGACCAACCCCTACTCGATCAAGAAGATCACCGGCCTCAACGGCTGAGAAGGGACACCACCATGGCCAGCAAGCTCAAGACCGTGCAGATCGCCCACGCCTCCTACCGCTACGTCGACCCCGACGGCCGGGAGCGCATCGCGCTCCGCGGCGAGACGGTCGACATCGACCCGGACGCGTACGACCTGCACTCCCCGATGGGTGCCTTCGTCGAGGAGACGCCCGAGGGCGAGGACGGCGCTCCCGCGCGCTCCGCGTCCAAGGCCGACTGGGTGGCCTACGCCACCGACGACGCCCGCGGCGATGACCGCCTCAGCTCCGAGGACGCCGACGCCGCCACCCGTGATGAGCTCGCGGAGCGGTTCCTCGGCGCCAAGGAGTAGCCGCAGTCAGCCCGGTGGGGCGAGGGGTCACGAACTCCTCGCCCCACGGGGTCAGCACCACAACTTCACAGGCAGGAGGACGCCATGGCGGTCGACGTGACCACACCGCTCGGCCGCGTGCGGCTCCTGATCAACGACACCGCCGACGCTCCCGTCTTCTCGGACGCGGAGATCGCCGCGTTCCTCGAGATCGAGGGCGACAACGTCAAGCTCGCCGCCGCCCAGGCGCTCGACACCATCGCCGATGACGAGGCTCTCACCTCGAAGGTGATCCGGTCGCAGGACCTCTCCATCGACGGCGCCGCAGTCGCGCGCGGCCTCCGCGAGCGGGCCGCCACGCTGCGCTCCGAGGGCAACAGCGCTGGCGGCGCGCTCTCGCCACAAGGGTCCTTCCCGCCTCCTCCGCGCTGGCCCTGCTGATGCAGCGCCACCACACCGGCTCCGGCCGGCGCCGTGTCATCCCCGATGGCTGGGCGGCCCACCACCGGCCGGTGCTCGCCGGCACCCGGGGGGCCACGGTCACGCTTCGCCGCCCGGGTGGCACGCAGGGCGAGTTTGATCCCGGCTCCGGCACCTACCCCACGACCCCGCACCCGGCCTACTACACCGGCGCCGCGCGCATCCAGCTCCCCGGCGACGCAGACCGAGTCCGCATGGCGGCCGAGCAGGAAGTCAGCACACAGGCCTACGCCGTGATGCTCGACCACGCGGTCACCGGCATGCAGCTCGACGACGTCGTCACCGTCACCGCGGTCGACGACAACGGTGACCAGTGGCTCGTCGGCCGCGAGATGTCCATCGAGACCATCGAGGCCGGCTCGCTGCACTGGGAACGCCGACTGCTCTGCACCGACAACCTCGAGACGCAGGAGGCGTGATGGTCAGCGGTGACGCCTCCGACTTCTACGCCCTGGCTGACCGGCTCGACCGTGCACCGGCCAAGGTTCGCGGTCGCGCCACCAAGGACCTGGCCACGTGGTCGCGGGACACCGAGAACGCCGCCCGCGCCGCCGCGCCCGTGCGGTCGGGCGAGCTGCGCGACGGCATCCACGCTCGGGCGCTCGGACTGGCGGCCGAGGTCGTCTCCGAGGCGCCGCACTCGGTCTACGTCGAGGAAGGCACCTCCGACACCGCCCCGCAGCCGTTCATGAGCCCCGCGGCCGACCGCACCACCCCGACGTTCGACAAGTCCTTCGGCGGCGCCCTCGAGGACTACCTGTGACCGTCTCGGCCCGCGCGGTGCACGACCAGGTCTGGACGATCCTCGACGGCATCGCCGGGATCAACGCCTACGACGGCGAGGTGCCCGCGACGCCGCCGCTCGACCCGGACAAGCGCGTCCACGCGTACGCCGTGCTCTACGTGTCCGGCGGTCGCCCCGCCGGCCTGATGCTCTCGGCCACGCAGGACTCCCTGTTCTCCGGCTTCCAGGTCACGTGCGTCGGCGGTGACCCCACCCGCGCGCTGTGGTGCCTCGACAAGGTGCGGACCGCGCTCGTGGGCGCCTTCGTCACCGTCGACGGCCACGAGCACCAGATCACCGCCGGCGAGTTCGACCCCGGGCCAGTGCGGCGCGACGACGACGTCACCCCGCCGCGGCACTACATCCCAGACCGCTACGACGTCTTCATCCCCTGACCGAGGAGCCCTCCATGGACGAGTACGTCCGCGTGGCCGACAAGGAAACCGGCCACCACGTCACCATCACGAAGCGGCGCTACGACGCCAACCCCGACGCCTGGCGCGAGCTCAAGAGCGACGCCACCTACCCCGACGGCAAGCCCCGTCCCCCCAAGTTCAAGACCGACGTCTCGACCGAGGCGGCGAAGAAGTCCGGCAGGGCGCCGGCTGACAGCGGCCAGTCGGCCGACACCCAGAAGGAGAACTGACATGGTTGCACCGACCAAGCCGCGCAAGGTCCAGATGAACGGCCGCCAGTCGTTCTGGCTGGCCCCGGCCGTCGCGGACATCTACGTCCCGAAGATCACCGAGATCAACGCGGTGACCGGCATCAACCTCTCGTGCTCGCTGCTGAAGAGCTTCGCCGGCCTCCAGCCGTCCTTCAGCAAGGTCACCCTCGACCAGTACCTCTGCGAGGTCGAGTCGTTCGAGGCCAACGACACCACCACCTACACGATGCCCGACATCGTCGGTGGCTTCGACCCCCAGGCCGCCGAGGCGTCCGACGACAAGGCCGCGTTCGAGTTCCTCCGCGACGGGTTCGAGGGGTTCGCCGTGTTCCGCAACGGCATCGTCGCCGACCAGGCCACCCCCGAGGCCGCCGTGGGCCAGTTCTTCAACATCGCCCCCGTCAGCATCACCAAGGCCGTCGACACCTCCGACCCGTCGACCGCGTCCAACATCGCCACCTTCGCGGCTGGCGTGTCCGTCACCGGACCGGTGGCGTGGAACGTCGCCGCGGTCGCTGGCCCCTGATCCCAGCACCCTCTCGTCGCCCAGACCGGCCCCCGGTCCCGTGATGACGAGCACGGGCCCGGGGGCCTTCTCGTCACTCTCGTCAACCCTCGTCAGGAGCACCCATGGCACAGACCACCACCATCCACCTGATGACCGGGGACTACCCCGACCGCATCAGGCGCGCGCTCGCGGCCGCGAAGGCGGCGGAGAGCGACGACACCCAGCTCCTCTCCGGTGAGGAGCACCCCTACGACGTGCTCTCTCGCGAGTACGAGGAGCTCAAGGCCGAGGCCGAGAAGGCGTCGGAGGAGGCGCAGCGGAAGGTAACCCTGCAGGCCATCGGCCGCCGCAAGGGACAGCCCGGGCGTCCGTCGTGGCGTGAGCTCAAGGAGACGCACCCGCCCCGCACTGAGGGCGACCCCGAGGTCGTGAAGAGCGACCGGCTCGCGGGCGTCAACGCCGACAGCGTCGAGGACGACCTCCTCTGGGCGTCCATCGTGCTGCCGAAGTTCTCGACCCGCGGGGCGTTCGACGAGTGGGTCGACGACCTGTCTGAGGGCGAGTTCCGCACCCTCGTGAACCGCGCCTGGCGTCTCGCGAACGTCGCGGAGGCCGACCCAAAATCGCTGCCCGCCTTGCCGACCCGGATGTCAGGCGAGAGCACGCAGTAGCCAAGTCCTGGGGGCTCACCCTCGGCGCGTTCCGGGCCCTGCCCGATGACGAGCGCGAGGAGATGCTTGCCGGGCACGCGCTGATCTGCCCCCAGTGCGGGAACCTCCGGTCGGTCTGCTCCAACCCGGACATCGACTGGCACCCGCAGGAGAGCTACTGCTACTCGACGGCCGCCGTGCAGTGGCGGTGGCGGAAGCTGCACGAGGAGTACCCCGCCGAGGCGAAGGTCGCCACCGGCGAGCACCCGCTCGACGGACTCAACGTCTGGGCCAGCGACCTCGACCTCGAGGAGCTCGCCGCCAGCACGGAGGGCTAGCTCGACCGCTCGCGACGCATCAGCTGGGCCGCGGTGCGGAGGGCCAGCACGACCAAGAGGACCCCGCCACCCCAGGCGAACACGGCTCCGACCTGGCTGACGCCGCCCGCGTCGAGCAGAACCAGCACGAGCCCCACGATCACGAGCACGGCTCCGACAATCGCGCCGCCGAGGCTCTGCCTCATCTCAGGGTCCATGCCTCCACGGTAGGTGACCGGGCGCGCTGCGGCATCAGCAATCCTACGAACCTCGAAGGCGGTGAACCGTGGTCGATCGCACCATCGTCTACCGCCTCCAGGCGGACGTAGCGGCCGCCGAGGCCAACATCCGTCACTTCGGCTCGACCGTCCGGAAGACCGCCGGTGACCTCACCGCCGTCGGCAAGGAGGGCGAGAAGTTCCGCCGCGGCCTCACCGACGTCGGTGACACCGCCGGGAAGGTCGGACTGGTCGCCGCGGCCGGGCTCGGCGCCACCGTGAAGGCGGCCATGGACTGGGAGTCCGCCTGGGCGGGCGTCTCCAAGACCGTCGACGGCTCGGCGACCCAGATGGGCAAGCTCGAGGGCCAGCTGCGCGAGCTCGCCCGGACGATGCCGGCCACCCACCAGGAGATCGCCGCCACCGCTGAGGCGGCCGGTCAGCTCGGCGTGGCCCGAGACGACGTCGCAGCGTTCACCGAGATCATGGTCCAGCTCGGCGAGACCACGAACCTCACCGCCGACGAAGCGGCCACGTCCATCGCCCAGTTCATGAACGTCATGAAGTCCACCGGTGACGACGTCGACGAGATCGGCAACACACTCGTCGACCTCGGCAACAAGGGCGCGTCCACCGAGGCGCAGATCCTGAACATGGCGCAGCGGCTCTCCGGCGCCGGATCCCTGGTCGGGGCCACCGAGGCGGACGTCCTCGCGCTCGCGTCGGCCATGGCGAACCTCGGGATCCAGTCCGAGCTCGGCGGCGGCGCGATCCAGCGGGTCTTCACCGGCATCTACCAGAAGGCGGCACAGGGCGCCGACGGGCTGACCGGGTTCGCCGAGGTGGCCGGCATGACGGCGCAGGACTTCGCCGACCAGTGGGCCAACGACCCGATCCGCGCGTTCGACGCGTTCCTCCAGGGCCTCGGCCGGATCAAGGAGTCCGGCGGGAACGTCGTCGGCACCCTCGATGACCTCGGCATCAAGGGCACCCAGAACCTCCAGGTGATGCTCCGCCTCGCCGGCGCCGGGGACATGCTCACCACCACCCTCGACCAGTCGAGCAGCGCGTGGGAGCAGAACACAGCGCTGACCGACGAGTACGGCAAGCGCGCCGACACCACGGCCGCGCAGGTGCAGGTCGCGTGGAACCAGATCAAGGACGCCGCGATCGAGTCCGGCAGCGCCATCCTTCCGGTCGTGGCCGAGGCTGCCGGGGTGGTCGGTGACCTCGCCACCGCGTTCGGCGGGCTGCCCGGCCCCGTGAAGGCGTCCGTGACCGGCCTCGCTGGCGTCACCGCGGTTCTCGGGGGCGGCTTGTGGTTCACGGCCAAGACCATCAACGGCGTCGCGACCATGCGGTCTGCGCTGGCCGACCTCAACGTCACCGCCGACGGCACGAAGTCGAAGCTCGGCGGGCTCGCGACCGCCGGGACGGTGGCCGCCGGGGTCTACGCCCTCTCGGGGGCGGTCGTCGCGCTGGCCAACAGCCTGGACGAGTCGCTGCCCGGGCTGGAGACGCTGCAGGGCCGGCTGATCGACCTGGCCAGCACGCCTGCCGGGTTCTCGGTCAGCCTCGGGCAGGAGTTCGACTCCCTCGGCGCCTCGATCGACCGGCTCGCCGACCCGTCGAAGTGGCAGCAGCTCAACGACATGGCCGGCTCGTTCAACGACGCCATCCTCCCAGGCGACGCGCGCGACAAGGGGGTCCGTGAGGCCACGAAGGAGATCGACGCCCTCGACTCCGCGCTCGCCTCGCTCGCGACGAGCGGGAACGGCGACATGGCCGCCGACGCCCTCGACCGGCTCATCGAGGCGTACGGACTCACCGGCGACCAGGCGGAGTGGCTCCGCTCCCAGCTCCCGAAGTACGACGAGGCCCTCGCCGGGGTCGAGAACCAGGCGAAGCTCACCGGCGGCGCCACCGACGACATGGCCGGCGCCACCGACGGTCTCGCCGGGGCGGTCGGCACCGCGACCGCCGAGGTCGAGGACTTCGGTGACGTGCTCGACCGGCTCAACGAGAAGCTCTCGGGCCGCGCCGACATGCGCTCCTACGAGGCCGCGATCGACGACTTCACCAAGTCGATCAAGGAGAACGGCAACACCTTCGACATCAACACCGAGAAGGGCCGCACCAACCAGGCGCAGCTCGACAACATCGCCTCCACCGCGCTGAAGGTCTCCGAGAACATGGGCCGGGCCGCACGGCAGAAGTTCCTCACCGGCGCCATCCAGGACCTCCGCACCATGGGCGAGTCGATGGGCGTGCCCAAGTCGGAGATCAACAAGCTCATCGCGCTGCTGCGCGAGGCCAACAACACCAACGTGAAGCCGAAGATCGACGTCGACACTGCTGCCAGCATGGCGAAGATCCAGGCGGTCCGGAACTCGATCGAGTCGCTCCGGGACCGCAACCTCACCATCACCACCGTCCACAAGGTCGTCGGGAACGCCGCCGACGCCCTGCCCTACCGCGGTGAGGCCGACGGTGGGGTCCTCAGCTTCTACGCCAACGGCGGGATGCGCGAGCAGCACATCGCCCAGATCGCACCGGCAGGATCGTGGCGGGTCTGGGCCGAGCCCGAGACCGGGGGCGAGGCCTACATCCCTCTCGCCCCGGCGAAGCGTGAGCGGTCGATCGACATCTGGGAAGAGGTCGGCGCCCGGCTCGGCGTGCAGTTCGAGCGGTTCGCCGCCGGCGGGGCCACCGGCGGGAAGAAGCGGAAGCGCCGGAGCGCGTCCGGCGGTCTCGACAGCCCCATGGACCTCACCCCTACCGAAGAGGAAGAGGCCCGGGCCGCCGAGGCCGCGCGGCTCTACTACGAGCAGCTCGCGACGGCTGAGCGTGAGCGCGAGCGCGCCGAGCAGCAGCGGATCGCGATCGCAGAAGCCACGCTCGAAGGCCAGCAGCGCGCCTGGGACATCGCCACGGACGCCGCCCAGGCGCAGGTCGACGCCGCGCAGTCCATGGTCGACGCCGTCCAGAACTCGATGCAGCGCATCGGTGAAGCCGCCACGTCTGCGTTCAGCGGGTCATGGTTCAGCGGCGGACGCGACCGCGGGCTGTGGACCGGAAGCGGCAGCGGCGACTGGCGTGCTCGCGGTCAGGCGGCGATCTCGGGGCTCGAGGAGCGCGACGCCCTGATCACCCAGCTGTCCGGGCTCGGGCTGACCGGCCCCGCTCTGGAGGACCTCCTCGGGAACCAGGACAACGCCGGGATCGCCGCCATGATCAAGGCCGGAGAGATCGGGGACTACGCCGCGATGTTCGCCCGCTTCCAGCAGCTCCAGCAGTCGGTCTCCCAGCACGCCGGGATCGCGGGCTACGGCGCTGAGTACGGTGCGGCGCAGGCGGTCATGGCGCAGGCCACCTCCCAGCTCGCGGCGCTCACCGCCGCCATCCAGGCCGCCCGGCCGATCACCGTGCTGGAGGCCGTGTCGGCGCAGGCCACTGCCCAGGAGCTGGCGCGACTGCTGGCGATGACGGGGTCCGGATGAAGCCCACGACGGGCGTGCAGCTCGGAGACGTCCGGCTCTATGCCTACGACGAGCCGGGGCGTGCCGACGAGTACGGCATCGAGTGGGGTCTGCTCAAGCTCGACGGGTGGTTCGACGGCTGGGAGGGCACCGCCGCGGTCGACCAGCGCGCCCAGGCTGATGGGGCGTGGGTGTCCCCGCAGTACGCCGGCCCCCGCGTCGTGCACCTCACCGGCCGCATGGAGGGGTCGTCCTGGGACGCGATCACCCAGGCGTGGGACCGGCTGCTCGCCCAGACTCCGTTCCGGCAGCTGGCGACGCTGCTCGTGTCGACCGGCGAGGGCGCCGTGCCGGAGATGACGGCGCTGGTGCGGCAGCACGAGAAGCCGCTGCTGGACCGCACCGCGAAGCCGCGGCGACTCGGCAACCGGGCGGCGAAGTTCTCCCTGTCGCTGGTCGCGCCGGACCCGCGCCGGTACGACTCGACGGCCCGGATGGTGTCGCTGGTGCTGCCGCTGCTGTCCGGCGGTATCGCCCCGCCGCTGACGCCGCCGTTCACCGTCACGGGCTCCACCACGAAGTCGCAGGCCACGCTGGTCAACGACGGCACCACCGCCACCCTGCCGGTGATGATGGTGGTCGGGCCGTGCCCGCCGGCGACGATCGCGAACCTCACCACCGGCGCGGCGCGCCGAGTCATCGACGCCGTCCCGGCCGGCCAGACGCTGGTCATCGACGAGCTCAACGGCACTGCCACCACCGGCGGCCAGGCACGCCGCCTCCTGGGGACCCCGCTCGGGCTGGTCCCGGGCACCAACGAGATCGCGTTCTCCGCCGACGGCTACGACGCCGCCGCCAGCCTGTCGATCTCCTACCGCTCGGCGTGGAAGTAGGCGGGCGTGGAGATCGAGTGGTGGTCCGTCGACTTCAAGACCGGGCAGCGGTTCGCCCAGGTGCAGGTCCAGACGTCCGGGAAGCTGTCGAAGTTCATCAGCCTCGGCACCGAGACCACAGTCTCCGTGCGCTGCTCCCAAGACGGCGTCGAGCTGCCCGGGTGGAACGACGCCACCAAGAAGCGCCGCAGGATGCTGGTCGCAATCGACGCCGAGACTCGTCACATCGTGTGGGGTGGGATCGTGCGGCAACGGCGCAGCGGCACCGGCCCCTGGGTGATGTGCTCCCTCGACAGCCTCGAGCGGTACTTCAACCGCCGCTACATCAACCAGGCGTTCTCGTGGACGAACGCCGACCCCGCCCAGATGGCCGCCGATGTGCTCGCGCCGATCGCGGCCGAGCTCGCCCCGCTCGAGGTCCAGGCGACCATGACCGGCGGCAAGGTGAGCGGCTACTACGACACTAACGACAACATGCGGGTCGGGACGTTCCTCGGTGACCTGTCAGCGCTCTCCACCGGCATCGAGTGGACGGTCGACCTCGAGTGGGCCGACCCCGAACAGACACAGCTGCGGTACGTCACCCGCATCGCCCCACGCCTCGGCACGCCCGGAGGTGTCGCAGCCACCCAGTGGGCGATGCCCGGCTGCGTCACGGACTTCACCTACATCGAGGACGACGGCGAGGAGACCGGCGCCAACGACACCCTGGCCCTGTCCTCAGGGGAGGGCGACTCCAAGCCCCGGTCGACGCGCTACGAGGCCACCGACCTCCTCCAGCTAGAAGCCCGGTTCGAGCGTCGCTTCACGCCGGCGCCGTCGATCACCGACACCGCGACACTCGACCAGTACGCCGAAGCCGACCACGCCGCGACCCGCGAGGGCCTCACCCAGCTCACCCTCATCGCCAACCTCGACACCACGCCCCGGGTGAACCTCGACTGGTGGATGGGTGACGACATCGACGTCGCCCTGACCTGTGATCGGTTCCCACGCCGCGTCGGCGCTGACGGCTTCTGGGAGGCGGGATACACCGCCCGGCTGCGCACTGTGGGATGGGAACTCGACCTCGACACCCGCACCATCGTGCCCCGCATCAAGGAGGCCGACTGACGTGGACTCCCGCGGCATCGACACCGACCCCGGCTGGATCAACCGGAAGCTCCAGGCCCTGCAGCGGCAGATCGACGCGCTGCGCTCCGAGCGGCGCGCGTCCGCGACGACCGTGGGCACCGGCGGCCTCCGCATCGACGGCGGCGAGCTCGTCGCTGTGGACGCAGACGGGTCCGTCCTGTTCCGAGTCGGGACCCTCGAGCTCGGCGACCGCGGCACCGTCGCCTACCGCGACAACGGGAGCATCGCCTTCGAGATCCGCAAGCTCGTCGACGCCGCCTACGTCGGCCAGTCGGTCGCCATCTACGACGCCGGCGGCACCCGGGTGCTGGCCACCGAGGACCTCCTCGGCGGCCTGCGCAAGCCGTTCCTCGAGCACCCGTTCCAGCCGTACTCCGCCACGTCTGGCACCGCGGTCACGTGCGGCCCCTACGGCTGGGAGCGCACCACGAGCTCGACCAGCTTCGAGACGCTCTTCGTCTACGACGGGAAGCGGCAGAACCCGTTCCTCGACCTCAAGCTCGCCGCGAAGTGCTCCGACGGCACCACCGCCGGGGAAGTCCGCATCGTCGACCTCGCCACCGGCATCCCGCTCGGCGACTTCTTCAACCCGGACGCTTGGCTCGGCGTCATCGCCGCGGGCACCACGTCGTACGCCGTCATCGACCCCAGCCCCACCCAGGCGGTCGCGGCCGACGCCGGCGCACCGCAGGGCTACATGCGCCTCGGCGTCCAGGCGCGCCGTACCGCCGGCACCGGCTCCATCACCCTGTCCGTCCCCCAGGCCATCGGAGGCTGATCGAACATGCCGACCATCACCACCGTCGACGCCACCTGGGACACCGGCGTCACCATGGACGCCTCCGAGCTCCGCCGCGCCGACACGGCCATGTTCCTCGGCAACGGGGCCGACAACGGGGTCCGTAGCGGCATCGTGCGGCACGGCGACACCTCCCTCGCCGTCGCCGTCAACGGCTCCGACCAGGTCACCGTCGCCGCGGGCGCGTTCGTCATCGCCTCCGCGCTCGGCCTCGGCGTCTACCGCGGCTCCCTCCCCGCCGCGACGTCCGCGGTCGCACTGACCGCCCGCAACGGCACCAACCCCCGCATCGACCTTGTCGTCATCCAGGTCAACGGCACCAACGCCACCTTGAAGACCATCGACGGCAACCCCAGCTCGTCCCCCACCGCCCCGGCGCTGCCGGCGCAGCACATCGAGCTCGCCCGCCTGACCGTCCCGCAGGTCGGCGGCGGAGCAGTCACGGTCGACTCGTCCTGGCGCACCTACGCCACGGCCCTTGGTGGGACCCTGTACGTCGAGACCGCGGCCCGTTTGCCGGGTTCCGGGAACCAGAAGGGCCAGCGCGCCGTCGCGCTCGACACCGGTGTCGAGTGGGTCTGGAACGGCACAGCGTGGACCGGCGGGGTCGGCACCATCGGCTACGCCCAGCGCACCAGCAACCAAGGCGGGATCACGACCGAAGTCGACCTCACCGGCCTGTCCGTCACCGTCACCACCGGGGCGTCACGACGGATCCGGATCAGCGTGGAGATCTCCGCCGCTTCCAGCGTCGCCGGCGACGTCGTGAGCCTCCGCATCAAGGAGGGCAGCACCCAGCTGCAGTCCCGGGAAACCCACCTCGCGTCGGCGGCCGGATCCACTGGCCTCTGCGTCGCGTCCGTGGTGCTCACCCCCACCGCCGGCCCCCACACGTACAAGGCCGCCCTGGTCCGCGCCGTCGGCACGGGGACCGTTAACACGGCGGCTTCCGCCACGGCGCCGGCCTACATCCTCGTCGAGGACATCGGGGCCGTCTGATGACCCGTCGCAAGAACATGGTCTGGCTGTCCCGGGCCCGCATCTGGATGCTCGACAACCTTCCGCCCGGCGTGATCGAGCGTCCCGCCGAGTGGTTCCTCTCCATGCTGTCGATCGTGTCCGGTCTCGGCGGGCTGTTCGGGCCGGTCGAGCAGGCGTCGCTGCAGGCGCTGCTGCCTGACACGGTGCACCGCGGCTGGAACCTGTTCCTCGTGGTCGGCGGCATCGCGATGCTGTCCGGCCTCTCGTCCATCCGCTACGTGCCGCGGCGCTCGGGATACGTCATCACCCGGCTCCCCGGCTACCGGCTCGGCTGCCGTCTGCTCGGCCTCGCTTCCTTCGTCTACGCCGTCGCGCTGCTCATCGTGAGCGGGTTCCAGGCGTTCTACCCGGCCATGCTGACCCTCGCGTTCGGGCTGGTGTTCTCCGTCAGGCTCCTCACCCTCGCCGGCCGGGAGCAGTGATGGACGGCTTCTACGGGGATGCGGTCAAGACCGCCATCGGGGCCCTCCTCGGCGCAGGCGGCCTCGGTGCGGTGCTCGCCTACTTCAAGGATCGGCGCAAGTCGAAGGCCGACGGCGACGTCGCCGTGCAGACCGTCGAGCTGCAGGTCGACCACTCCCGGATGCAGAACCTCGAGCAGCGGTTCGCCCTCGCCGAGCGCGCCTGGGACGAGGAGCGCGAGTCCCTCTCGCGTCGTGTCGCCGCCGCCGAGGCGCGCGAGGCCGCGCTCGAGCAGGCGCTGGCGGAGCGCGACGCCAAGATCCGCGAGCTCGAGGCGCGGGTCGGCCGCGTGCAGAACGAGCTCATCGAGGTCACCCGCGAGCTGGCTGACCTCCGGAGCGACCGGCCCTGAAGCACCTCCGCGTCCTCATCGCCCAAGTCATCACCCGCACGTCCCGGATCTTCGAGCCGCTCTGCCCCGGCGGCTGCCGCCAGTCCGTCGACCGCTGCACCTGCCGCTGCCTACCACCCCTGCCGGACGAGCTCTTCGAGGAGTAGCCCATGGCCGAACTGCCCATCTCCCGGCAGCCGGCCTGTCGCTACTGCGACCACGAGCATCACGAGTTCACCCGCTGCCATGCGCTGCTCAACGCCGACGGCACCGCGCTGTGCCCGTGCCCACCGCACCGCCCCAACGGCATCTACGACTGAGGAGCCGACCATGCCCGACCCGAGGCTCGCCCGCCCCGCCTGGCGTGGCCGCACCAACGTCGACGCGCTGACCATCGCGTGCATCGAGCACGCCGAAGCGATCGGGGGCCACCAGTTCGTCGTCACACAGGGCTCCTACCAGGACGGTCACGGCGACCTCAACAGCGCCGGCACCCACGACCTCGGCGGCGTCGTCGACCTCCGCTGGTGCGGCCACCCCGCCTGCATCCGCGCTCTGCGGCAGGCCGGGATGTTCGCGTGGCACCGCACGCCGGCGCAGGGCCCGTGGGTCGACCACATCCACGCCGGTGTGCTCGACCATCCGCTGCTCGCCGCCGGTGCCCGGGCACAACAGCGCGCGTACCTCGTCGGCCGCAACGGGCTGGCGAACAACGGCCCCGACGACGGGCCCCGGCTCGACCCCATCCCGCGGCCCGTGTGGCCCTACTCCCCGGAGGACGACGTGACCCCAGAGGACATCGAGAAGGTGGCCGCCGCCGTGCTGGCCCAGCCCATGAAGGTGCGCCGCCCGGGCGCGAAGGACACCACGACGCTGTCCGTCGAGCAGGTGCTCCGGGAGACATTCCAGCGCGCGGAGCGGATCGACGAGGACGCGATCGCCCAGCGGGTCGTGAGTGCCCTCGGTCCGGTCGGCCTCGACCCCGAGGGCGTCAACGCCGACCAGATCGCCGCCGCGGTGAAGCAGGCGCTCCGCGAGGGCACCGGGGACTGACCGTGGCCCGCAAGGCGCCGCGGCGCGCGCTCGGCATCCACTCCTCCGGTCGCTTCGACCGCACCGACGCCTCCCTCGCCCGGTCGGTCAAGCGACTCCGCAAGGTCACCCGCGGCCGTCTGCTCCTCAAGCGCCGTGTCGCCTACGTCACCGGCACCGAGGCCTCCGGTCGCGGCTGGAAGACCATGAAGAACATCCTCGGCACCGACCCGCACTGGGACTACACGTGGATCAGCGGCCGCGGCGCCGGGGAGTGCTGGGCCACCTGGTCCACCCGCCACCTCGAGCTCGCCGGCGTCCCGTTCACCCGCAAGCTCACCACGATGACGTGGCGCCGCTCCCAGGCCTACGGCGGCAAGGAGGCCCCGCCCGTCGAGGCCCTTGTCGTGCCGCTCCGGCCGGTCGGCCGCCGGGGCCGCCGCACCGTCTACCTCATCGTGCTGCACGCCCCGCTCGACAACACCGAGCTGCGCGCCGAGATCTGGCGCGACGTCTGCCGCGGCCTCCGGATCCTCGCCACCGACATCCGCGCCGACGACCCGCACGCCGAGATCGTGTTCGAGGCCGACTGGAACAAGGACCACCGCCAGCCCGGCGAGCGCGCCCAGATCCAGAAGCACGTCGCCCGGCCGCTGCGGCTCGTGCAGGGCTGGGACGGCTCCCGCCCGGCCCGGGGCGGCACCCACGGCCGCCGGCTCATCGACGGCGTCGTCGCGTCCCGCCGCTTCCTCGGCTTCTCCACACCGTGGTGCTGGCTCACCGGCGACGACGCCTCGTCCGACCACCGTCCCTACGTCCACACCGTCCGGTTCCCGCTCCTCCCGCGGCGGGTCCGTGCACTCATCAACAAGGAGAAGCCATGACCCTGCTGCAGCGCATCGCGCGCGAGCCCAACGCCATCGCCGGCCTCATCGCCGCCCTCTACGGCGCGCTGGTCGCGTTCGGTGTCCTCGAGCTCACCGTCGCCCAGGTCGGCGCGTGCGTCGGCGTCTGGGGCGCCGCCGTGGCCGCCCTGCGCTGGCTGGTCACCCCGGCCGCGGAGGTCGTCGTGCAGCGCCATCCTGACGCCCGGATGCCCATCGCGGGCCCGGCCGCCATCGTCACGACCGGGACGCCCGTGAACGTCGCCCTCACCCCGCTGCCCGACGCCTACGGCCTGGAGGACTGACATGGCCGCGATCACCTCCGGCGAGATCCTGTTCAAGCGGTCTGTCAGCGCGGCCGCCGGCAACACGACGGCCCAGGCCGACCCGAACGCCTCCCTGGGTGACCAGATCAGCACGACCCAGTGGACAGGCGGCTCGCTCAACGACCTCTTCGACGACATCTCCGGCGCGGAGAACGCCGCCAGCGACGTGGAGTACCGGTGCATCTTCGTGCACAACTCCAACACCGCGAACGTCCTCGAGAACGCCGTGGTCTACCTCCAGTCCGAGGTCGCCGGTGGCGCCAACATCGCGATCGGCGTCGACCCCACCGCCGCCTCGGCCATCGGCGCAGCCACGGCCCAGGCGGTCACCGTGGCCGACGAGAACACGGCGCCCGCCGGCGTGACGTTCTCCTCGCCCACGACCGCCGGTGCTGGCGTGTCGCTCGGCAACATCCCCGCCGGGTCCTGCCGCGCGTTCTGGATCCGCCGCACAGCGACCAACAGCTCAGCGCTGTCGTCCGACGGCGTGACCCATCGCGGTGGCCGGCGACACCGGCTCGCTCTGACCCAGGAGGGAACGTGGCCACGTCTGTCGCCCGAGCTTGCGCTGACAACAGCCTCATCCTCGTCCAGATCAACGACTGGGGTGAGCAGCACGGCACCAACGCCACCGTCACCCCGTCGCTGTCGGCCGGCGCAGAGGCGCTGCGCTGGTAGGTCGACTCGGTCCGACTCGGGGCCCGCCGGCACCGTCACGGTGGGCCTCACCGCACCGACTGCCCTGCGCTGGGTCATGGTCGGCTTCGAGATGCTCGCGGCGTCGACCCCCAGCACCACCCCAGTCTCCACGACCCGCTCGACCACCTGGCGAGTCCGGGCACGCGTGACCTCGCCCCGGGCAACGACCTGGCGCACCCCGGCCACCAGCGCCTCACAGCGCGTCGCACTCTGGGACACCCGCATCGCCGTCGCCGCTACACGCTCGAGCACCTGGCGCTCGGCAGCGCAGGCGTCCGCCTCTCGATCGACAACATGGCGCGTCCGATCGGTCGTCGCTGCCCAGCGGTCGAGCTCGTGGAACGTCGCCGGCGCCCAGACGCAGGTCACCGCCACCAGGTCGACGACGTGGCGGGTCCGCGCGCAGGCCGCTGCCACCCGGTCGACGACATGGCGTGCGACGGCGGCCGCCTCCACCGTCCGCTCGTCGACGTGGGACACCCGGCAGGCGGTCACTGCTACCCAGTCCTCGACGTGGGATGCTCGCGCCGCGGTCAGCACGACCCGGTCGACCGCCTGGGACTCCACCGCCCGGATCAGCCGGGCGCTCGCCGCGAGCTGGGACGCCCGCACGCAGGTCGCCAGCCAGCGGTCGAGCACATGGAACGTCGACTCCACCATGGACTCGGTGTCCACGACTCGGGCGACGTCGTGGCGCACGCTGGCCAAGCCGGCGGGCCTGCGCGCGGCCGCGTGGGACACTCGCGCCCTGACCAGCAACACGCGGTCGACGACATGGGACGTGCGCACCACGGCATCGCTCACCAGGTCGACGTCGTGGCGGACCTGCGTGCTGGTCACACCCCAGCGGGCGTCCTTGTGGCGCACGCTCGCGCGCACGAGCACCGAGGCCGACGCCTCCTGGCGGGTCTACTCCGACCTTCTCGCTCCGGCCCTCGCCCTCGGCCCCGTGCGCCCGCCGCGCTTCACCGCCACGGCGACCACCACCGCGCCCGGGCTGGCAGCCGGCGCCGTACCCCAGCCCACCACCAGCACCGGCACCGTCCGGCCGCCGCGCTACCAGGCAGGAGCCACCCCATGACCTACCTCGCCGGAGATGACGTCACCTACACCCGCGCCGTCGTCGACCAGAACGGCGGCACCCTGGACGTAGGCACCGCGGTGGTCGCGAAGAACTTCGCCGGCGACACCGTCGCGATCGACGCCGCATGGAACGGGCCTGCCGTCGACCTCCCCGGACGCCCCGAGGGCAGCGTGGCCACCACCCGCGACCTGGCCGTCCCACTTGCCGCCCTGCCGTCCGGCCTGTGGGGCCTCTACCTGCAGATCACCGGCGCCGAGGACGTGTTCCTCGGGAACGTCTACATCCAGTAGCCGCGCGCACCGTCCAGACCGCTCCCTCACAGAACGGATCAGCACACATGGCCTTCACCTCCGCTCAGCTACTCGGCGCCCTGCTGACCATCGACGGACGAGCCACCGAGGGCGGCATCATCGAGCTCCCCCCCAACACGCGGCTGCTACTCGACGTCTTGGTAGAGCAGTCCACAGCCGGGGATCTCTACGACGGACTGTCGAGACTCACCCCGGACGTACTGGCCGACATCGAGGCGGCCGCCTCTTTGGGCGCCACCAACGACAGCGCGACCGCTTCGTTCGTGAACGACCTCGGCTCCGCGACCAGGACCGCGCTGCTGACCGCTCTCGCAGCCAAGTCGACCCAGACGACCGTGGAGACGGGACGCCTCTCCGTGAGCAGCCTGGCGGCCACGATCTCGAACGCCGTCTCCGCCGCCGTTGACCCGCTCGGGCAGGCCGCTGTGTACGCCGCCGGCCTCCGCTCAACCCTCAACGCAGGCCAGACCAGCGGCTTCTTCGTCATCGGGGACTCCACCGGCAACGAGACCACGGAATGGCCCAACCTTCTCGCGGCAGCAGTCGCAGCAGACCACCCCGAGCTCACGGTCCGACGTGTCCTGTGGGACGACGCCGCCCAGGACAACAACATCCCGATCACGTTGCAGACCGGCATCACGGGGCTCCAGTACCTTGACTGCTCCAGCGGGGCCGCCACCCGCGCACTTCCCCTCTCGGAGTCGCCGCACACCACTGGAGTCGTCGACGTCCGGGTCAAGGTGCGCATGGTCGACTGGACGCCCGCCGCACACGCCACCCTCGTCGCCCGGGAAGGCGGCGCGACGAAGCGGTCGTGGTACTTCGGGGTCCACACCTCCGGCAAGCTCGCGTTCTACTACTCCGCGGACGGCAGCACCCTCGTGACCGACCGGCTGTCCTCGGTCGCGGTGAGCGCTACGGACGGGGACACACTGTGGGTGCGTGCCGTGTTCACGCCGTCGTCGACGATCCGCTACTACACATCCCCGGACGGCGGCACTTGGACCCAGCTCGGGACCGGCGTCACCATTAGCGACACCCCGGCGCTGGGAACCGTCTACAACGCGGCGCAGCCCTACGAGCTCGGCGGCAGGCAGGGGGCCATCGGGTCCGCCGACGCGCGTATCTACGAGGTCGACGTCCGCGACGGAGAGGGCGGCAAGCCGATCGTCCCCCGACTCCCCGCGCTGTGGGGTGCGACGGCGAGCAACGCCGCGCAGGTCGCCGGCGCACCCGTCTTCACGCTCGTCAACGGCTCCCACCCCGGCGCAGACATCGCCTACTGGACCCAGGCTCGCGTCGACAAGGCCCTCGCGGGATGGGGGCAGCGGCTCGGGTTCGTGTCGCTGGGCCACAACGAGCTCGCCCACTCCGGCCCGACGTTCGTGTCTCGGTACGCCGCCCTCCTGGCGAGCATCAAGACCAGGTGCCCCGGTGTGCCGCTCGTCGCCCTGACGCAGAACCCGCAGAAGTCGCCGCGGGTGGCCGACTACATCACTGCGCAGGCGACAAGGCGCTCAGACATCATCGCTGCCGCCGCATCGGCTGGAGCTGCCAGCGTCGACACCTATGCCGCGTTCGAGGCGGCCGGAACCGGCTCCACGGTCAACAGCTCGGACGGCGTCCACCCGACCACCACAGGGTCCGAGCTGTGGCGCGACGCCGTGCAGACCGCTCTGCTGCTTGACTAGGCAGGAAGCTCCTCCTATCCGGGATCTGTGGGTGAAGATGTCCCCTATGAGAAACCGGGGGACCATTACGCTGCTCATCGGCCTCTTCGTAGGTATGGTCGTCGGCGCAGCGTCAGTCACAGCGGCTACGTCAGCGAGTCGCGCGAGGGAACATCAGACCGTGAAGGTCTGCGTCGGCAAGCGCTCGGCTGTGGTCAGCGCGAAAAGCAATGGCCGCTGCTCCAGCTCCACCAAGACCGTGAAGATCAACACCACCGGACCCACGGGGCCCGTCGGCTCCACGGGGGCCACGGGGGCCACGGGGGCCACCGGTGCCGCCGGGGCCAGCGGGGCCGCCGGAGCAGCCGCAACCACCCCGGGCAGCCGAACCGTGGGGGCTCTCGACTTCAGCGTCGGCAACCTGGTCATCGCCGTCGCTGGCGACTCGACCGGAAACGACGACGATGAATGGGTCGCAAGCATGAGCCGTGCACTCGCCGGCCGCTACCCCGAACGCCGAATCGACTACCGCACGTGGAACCACAACGCCCAGGCCTACAACACCCCAGTGACCATCAACGATGGCGTGACCGGCGGTCCCAAACTGACGGTCTACAACGGCTCTGTCCCGGGATCGTCCCTCGAGTATCACTCAGCTCGAGTCGACGCCATGTTCCCAGCGCTGGTCGACCTGCTGTTCGTCAACACCGGCCACAACTATCAAGCCGCCCAGCCGAACGCCTACCTCGCGGCAATCAGCAACTTCGTCGACCAAGTCCGTAGCACGTCGCCCGAGGTCGAGGTCGTCGTATCGAGCCAGAACCCCTCTTTCTCCGACGCGAGTTGGCCAGCTGCAAATGTCCAGGCTCACGCGCTGCGCCTTGCCGCGCTCCGCAACAACGCAGCAACCGCGGGGTACGGTTACGTCCCTGTCTACGAAGCGTTCCGTGCAAGGGCCGACGGCGGCCGATCGCTGGTCTACCCCGACGGCGTCCACCCGACGCCAGAAGGCTCTGAACTCTGGACCACTCAGATCACGGGATACCTCGACCAGCTGTCCTACCGCAACTAGCCGCCAGCAAGAGACTCAGCTCGCCCGTCCTCCACAGCGAGGACGGGCGGGCTTCCTGCATGTCCGACCCACCACGCACACTGGGCCTCGTGACCAGGCGCACGACCCACACCTACTACGGCTTCGACATGCCCGGCGAACACCGCGGCGAGCTCCGCGCCTGGGCCCTCGACGACGACACCGGCGACTGGTGGGGCCTGTGCCAGTACCGTGTCACCCCCAGCGAGCAGATGCTCGGCTGGATCCACGAGACCCAGCTGCGCCGCGACGGCGATCTCACCGACGAGGATGGGCGAGTCGGCTAGCGGCAGAAGCCGTGCACCACCAGCCCGTGGTCCACACCGAACACCGCCTGCTCGATCGCCCGATCCGTAAGCCGCTGCCCGGCGTACCGGGTCAAACCGTCCACGGTCACCACGACGTGATGCGCGATCACCCCGGCCGGCGCCGCGCCCGTCCAGCAACCGTGCTCGGCGACCAGCGCCTCAGCCGAACCAGACGGCATGGGACGTGAGTACGACACCTTCTCCTGCGACAGCACACCGAACAGCAGCGTGACGCCCATCGCCAGCAGGACGAGCAGGTTGCGGCCGAACGTGACGGCGATGGTGCGACCGAGGGGACTAGGCATGTGCCTATACTAGGCACGTGCCTACCCCCTTGTCTAGTCATGTGCCTAGTGCGGTCCGCCGTAGTCTTGCCACCATGCCTAGTGTCCCGCCGCTCGTCGCCGCGAAAGAGATCGGCGACATGCTCGGCGTCAGCCGCCAGCGCGTCACCCAGCTGGCGGCCATACCTACCTTCCCGGCGCCCGTCGCCGTGCTCAGCGTCGGCCGCATCTGGCTCCGTGAGGACATCGTGGCCTGGGCCGAACAGAGCGGCCGCACTCTCGCCGACGAGGCCTGACTCAGTGTCGGTGCCCTCGCGTACGGTCCTCGACATGCAGGAGCTCACGGACGACGAGATGGCCATCCTCGACTTCGAGCGCGGCTGGTGGAAGTACCCCGGCGCCAAGGAGACCGCGATCAGGAAGCGGTTCGACCTCAGCGCCACGACCTACTACGCCCGGCTGAACCACCTCATCGACAAGCCCGAGGCGCTCGCCGCCGACCCGATGAACGTCCGCCGGCTGCGGCGGCTGCGCTCGGCCAGGCAGAAGCAGCGGTCCGCGGGCCGTCGTCGCCTGGACGCCTGAGCGGCTTCGAGCGGTTCAGAGCGCCTTTCGACCAGCGAATGTGTGTAGACATGTGAGTCATTCCGGCATCACCGGTCCGGAACGCAGAACCGCCCGCCACCTGTTCTCGCAGGTGGCGGGCGGTTTCTTGCTGGTGGAGCTGAGGGGATTCGAACCCCTGACCTTCTCATTGCGAATGAGTCAAGTTGATATGCTCATCACGCTGAACAGGCCCATCCTGAGCGTAAACCGCACCGCTGGACGCCGCTGGGGACCGCTGGAGATGTGTGTAAAGATGTGTGTCACAACCGCCCTGGGGTCGAAGACAGGACAGCGCCACAATGGCCACCGCCAAGAGCACCACGACCAAGAGCAAGCCTCGTCGGCAGTACGGCACCGGCGGACTCAGCCAGCGCGCTGACGGCCGCTGGATGGGCCGCATCGACGCCGGCCTGACCCGCGAGGGCAAGCGACGCCAGGTCACCGTCTACGGCCGGACCGAGGCCGAGGCGAAGGCCAAGCTCGACGCGAAGCGCAAGCAGATCGCTCGCGAGGGCGTCTCGATCTCGACCCACACCAGCGCCACGGTGAAGACCTGGGCGGTGCGGTGGCTCGCGCTGCGGGAGAAGCGCGTGCGGCCGAAGACCTACGGCGCCGACCGGACCGCGGTCAACAACTGGATCCTGCCCGTGCTCGGCAGCCGCAAGCTCGAGGCGCTCGGGCCCGCGGATGTTCGTGCGCTCGCGACCGCCCAGACCGACGCCGGCAACTCCACCTCGAGCGCCCTGCGCACGCACGCGTCGTTCGTGAAGATGCTGCGTGACGCAATCCTCGAGGGCTACGACGTCCCTCAGCGCGTGCTTCTCACCGAGGCGCCGACCAAGGCCGTCAGCGACCGCGACGCCATGACCGTGCCCGAGGCCGTCGCCGTGCTCGCCGTCGCGGCGACCCTCCCCCACGGCTCCCGGTGGGCCACCGCGCTGCTGCAGGGTATGCGCCCGTCGGAGTGCCTCGGCCTCACCTGGGACCGTGTCGACTTCGACCGCGGCATCATCACCGTCGACTGGCAGCTGCAGTCGCTGCGCTACGTCGACCCTGCGCGTAAGGAGCTCGGCCTGCGCGTGCCCGACGGCGCTGAGGTGCGCCAGCTCGTCGGCACGGCGTGCCTGGTGCGGCCGAAGTCGAAGGCCGGCTACCGGGTGATCCCCATGGTGCCGTGGGTGCGCGCGGCCCTGCTCGCGTGGCGCGACATCGCACCCGAGAGTCCGCACGGCCTGGTCTGGCCGGCGCTGACC
The DNA here is from genome assembly GCA_964503015.1 of uncultured Nocardioides sp. Classification (GTDB taxonomy): domain Bacteria; phylum Actinomycetota; class Actinomycetes; order Propionibacteriales; family Nocardioidaceae; genus Nocardioides. The sequence continues at coordinate 55,294 of CAZDAO010000001.1, forward strand.
GGCGGGCCGGCCAACGAGGCGCACGACCGCGACGAGTGGCACGCCCTGCAGGGCTCGGCGGAGGTGGGGCACCCCGCCGGGCGCTACTACGTGCGCCACGAGTCCCGGCACACCACCGCGACCCTGTTGCTCGAGGCGGGCATCGACCCGAAGATCATCCAGTCGATCATCGGGCACTCCTCGATCGTCACCACGCGCGGCTACCAGCACGCCCGGGTCGAGCAGGCCGCGGCCGCGCTCGAGCAGATCGCCGGCCAGCTGCAGCTCACGAGCTAGGCCTGGTCGACCACCTCGGCCCGGCACTGCAACCGGCCGCGCTTCTCCCACCACCGTCGCCACGCCTCGACGACCTTCGGAGTCACCTCGAGCTCGGTCGCGAGCGCCGACAGGTGGTGGCCCACCCGCGCCTCGGCGAGCCGGTACTGCGCCGGCGTGACGAGGAAGGCCGCGGCGTACTCCCACGCGCGCCGCTCGATCGCTGGCGTGGAGCACCGGTCGCCGAAGTGTCGGTGCCCGAGCTCGTGGGCCAGCGTGGAGATGGTCTGGCGCCGGTCGAGCCGGAGGCTGACGACCACCCGGTCGTCGTACCAGGCGTACTCCCCGCGGCGGTTGTCGCCGAGGTCGGCCCACTCGACGTCGACGCCGATGTCTGCGTAGTGCTGGAACAGCTCGTCCAGCCGGTCCCGAGTCAGTTGCCCGACATGCCTCGCGACGTCTCCCGTTCTCCGCCGGCCAGCGCGTCCCCTGTCGCGCGCCGCTACCAGACCGCAGACCATGTCAGGTCGCTCCGACAACGGCCGTCAGCGGCCCACCCTCACGGGTGCTCGTCGTGGCCCTGCTCGGCCTCGATCGACGTCTCGTCGTCGTGCGCGGCTACCTGGAGGCGTCGCACCGCGTCGGGCGTGAGGTCCTTGTTCATGAGCATGTCCTTCACGATCTCCGTCACGACGTCACGCAGGTCGTCCTCGGTGTAGGTGCCGATCTCCACGCGGCGATTGACAGGTCGCGGGTCGCGGGTGGTTCCGATTCCGTGGGCAAGCCGGTTTCGCTCCATCCGTAGCTCGTTGAGACGCGCTTCGACCGCTTGAAGTGCGTCCAGGACGAACATGTCGACGACGTTGCGCTCGTCGAGGAGGTTCCACAGGCGCTGGACCAGCTCCTGGTCTGAGACGACCTTGCCCACCGAGCCCCCGCCGACGATCGTCGCCTTCTCGAGGTTGACCGTGCTGGCGGGCGTCGGCTCTTCGCCCTGCCAGACCTTCAGGGTCGAACCCGGAGCCCAGCGAGCGGCGGACTCGATGGCCTTCTGCGTGTTGCCGCGAGGCTCGGGCAGCAAGAGGTCCCCCTGCGCCGCCTTCCTCAGCGAGGTCATGTAGCTGTCGGACGGTCCACCAGCTGCAGCCACCTCGGTGTCGGTGAGGCGGCCGGCAGCACGGAAGGCGTCGAGCACCTTCATCGCGAACACCTGCGAGGGGCGCTTGACGGCGCCCTGGTTCGAGTTCATGGCCGGACCTTCCCAGATTTTTTCGGCAAACATGCCCACCGTTCGGCAAACAACATAGCCGTCTGCCCACGCGTAGGCGAATGACAGCCATGTGTTTCCCCTGTTCAGGAATGTTTGCCCTTCTCTGGCTTGAGTTCAGGGCTTGTTTGCCGTTACATGGGCACATGACCCGTTACGACCAGCAACGAGCGGCCAAGACCCCGCCGCACGTCTCCCTGAAGAACCTGCGCCGCGTCGCCGGGCTCACCCAGGAGCAGGTCTGCGCGTCGGTCACAGAGATCCTCAACCTCAAGACGCCGATGACCCGCGGCGCCCTGTCCGCGATCGAGAGCGGCCTGCGCGGTGCCTCCCGCGAGGTGCTCGACGCCCTGGCCATCACCTACGGCCTCGACGCCGGCGACCTGGTCACCGACTTCGAGCCCCGACGGCGCGAGGCGGTGAGCGCGTGAGCACCACGACCGTCACGCCGCGCTGGCTCAAGCGCAACGTCGCGGCGAAGACCTACGGCATCTCGCTCGACACCCTCGACCGCCTCCGCGGGGCCGGCACGGTCCGCACCAAGCGCAATGGCCGGTCGGTGCTCGTCGAGGTCGCGTCGCTCGAGGCGTGGGTCGAGTCCCTCGAGGACGCCTGACTTCCCCACAACAGCAGAAGCGGGCCCACCCGCCGCCTCCTACAGCAGCACTGGCGGAACCCGCTCCCACATCTAGCAACAGGAGTGTCGCATGAAGAAGCTGCGCCAGACCATCGCCCAGCGCAACAACACCGGCATGCTCGTCGCCCTCGCCAACACCGGCAAGCACGTCTACATGGGCACGGTGCCCGGCGCGGTCAAGGCCGACCGCCGGCGCCGCAACAAGGTCGCTCGCATTGCCCGACGGGCGGCGCGGCGATGAAGGCCGGCGACCAGGTCCGTGTCGTGCGCGGCATGCACGGAGGCCGCGAGGGCGTCGTCACAAGCTCCTACGTCGGCATCGCCGGCGGCTCGGTCGTCGAGGTGCGCCTCGTCGTCCCGCAGCTCATCACCGTCCCGGACGGGCCCACCGCCGAGGTCGTGCTCCCGTACGCGCCCGTCGAGCTCGAGCTGGTGGCGTCGTGAGGGCCCGGGTCCGCGAGGCGTTCGACGCGCTGCTCGACGTCGACCCGTACGCCGTGTTCCTCGCCTACGTCGTGGTCGTCGCGATCGTCCTGGCGGTGTGGGCCCTCGCGCAGTGGCTGCGCCGCAACCCGCTCGACGAGCTACTGGCCGACGAGCCCGACCTCGAGAACAACGTCACGTCGTACGACGCCCTGGGACGGGAGGCACTCCGATGATCGTGCACAGCGAGATCCGTATGGGTGACATCGGCGAGCCGGTGCGCAAGATCGAGTTCGAGCCGCTGCCTCAGACCGCTCCGGTCGAGGAGCCCGCGGCGCCCAAGCCCGAGCGTGAGCCGGTGCCGGCATGAGCTCCCCCGACTTCTCCGGCGACGACTACGAGTTCGCCATGGGCTCGATCAAGGGCCTGCGCACCTGGGACATGGACCCCAAGGGCCGGTTGCGCGGTGTGACCCACGCGGTCATCTGGACGCCCGGCGAGAACGTCGCCGAGTGCTTCGCCCGTACGCCGTGCCCGGAGGCGAAGCACGCTGACTTGTTCGAGTACGGCATGTGCAACTGCGCGCTGTGCCAGTCGTACGCCGCCAGCAACCCGAGCCTGTCCGGCGCTGCCACCACGGGGGCCAAGGTGCCCAGCAAGCCGGCTCCGTGCACCGTCGAGGGCTGCGACGGCAGCGTGCACCCGAGCACCCACGCCTTCGACTCCAGCTGCGAGTGCGGCTTCTGGGCCTACGACGAGCTCGGCTTCACGTCACACGGGCGCGTCACCGGGATCATCGAGGGCTACGGCCGGACGACCATCGGGACCAAGGGCTTCCGCTGCGAGAAGGCACGAATCGTCGCGCTGTGCCGCGAGGACGACGACAAGGTCCTGACCCTCTCGGAGTGGCTGCAGCTCAAGGCGCTCTACCCCGACGCGGAGTTCTACGACGACCAGGACGACATGGTCACGGCGCACGGCCAGGTGCTGCGCACGTACCCCGCGGTGGACGCCGACTTCTGGACCGAGAAGGTCGAGACCCGCCCACGTGACCCCTTCACCGCTGCGATCTACAAGTACGCCAGCGCGCTGGCTCTCCCACCGTCGCCGCCGCCGAGCAACCCGGGTGGTGGTCAGTCGTGATCCCCTGCAAGCGCCCCAAGGTCACCGTCGAGCCGCGCACCGACTCCGACACCTACCTCGTCCGGTGCTACGTCCCCCGGTGCGGCTTCCAGTACCCGTCCGACCTCAAGCTCCACGCGCTGAAGTCCGACGCCGACGGCATGGCCGCCATGCATCGGCGGGCGCACAAGGCCGCGGTTCCGGCAACCGACGTCGGACTACGTCCCGCTGGCCCCAACTACGAGCACCGGGGCTACGTAGCGACCTGCGCGTGCGGGTGGGAGAGCGCTGACGACAAGCTGACGCGCTCCGACGTCGACGCGTCGCTCGCTCACCACCTGTCCACCTCGCACGGGCTGGTGAGCTGCTGATGGGCGGCATCACCACGTTGAGCAGGTTCGAGAGCCTCGAGGCTCTGCTGGTCAAGACCCGACAGGAGATCAGCTGCGCGGTTCGGCGTGGTCGTGACGTCTCTGCGCTTCGTGCCCTCGAGACGCGGATCAGTGCCGCAATCGCGGCGGAGCAGCCGCAAGCCGAGCCGGTCAGCCCCACCAAGGCGCCCACCCGCGTCCTTCGTCTCGCCGCCATCGTCCCGCCGGAGTCCGTCATGCCTACACCCGTCCCCGCTCAGAACCCGTCCTACGCCGACCAGATCGTCGCCGTCATGGCCGCCACCGAAGGTCACGCACACCCCGACGTACGCGCCGCGCGCAAGGTCGTCGCCAACGCCCTGGTCGCCCTTGACAAGGCCCTCCGAGGCGCAGCCGGCGGGGCCGCTACTGCGCCCCTCCCTTCGGTACGCCCGACCAACCAGCGCAGCCGGGGCGCTGGCGTGGTGGCCCTGCGCGACCGCATCGCGGCTCTCGGCGTGGAGCCCCGCGACATCCGCGTCTGGGCCAGGGCCAGCGGCCACGACGTCCCCTCGGCCGGGCCGGTGCCCGGCTGGGTCGTGGACCTCTACGTCGCGGCTCACCCGCAGAACGACTTCGAGAACGAGAACGGGAGAACTTCCGCATGACCCGACAGACCGCCCACGAGGCCCTTGTCGAGGCGCTCGACGACGACGAGGGCGAGGTCTACACCGTCGTCGCTGAGCCCGACACCCGGCTGTCCCAGCTGCACGCGGCGTACGAGGACGCGAAGGCCCGGGCCGACGAGGCCAGCAAGCAGCTCAAGGCGATCACCGACGCCATCAAGGTCGAGCTCAACACCGCGGCGCCCGAGGAGTCCCGGGTCGAGCTGCGCGGCGACGCCGGCCCGGCGCTACGTCTCGTCTACTCCGAGCGCTGGACCCTCGACAGCAAGCGAATGCGGGTCGAGGACCCCGAGACCTACGTGCGCTACGCGCGCAAGGGCGGTAGCTGGACGCTCTCGAAGGTGCGTGCGTGATGGCCACCGACCAGAGCACCAAGTACTGGCTGACCCCGGCCGGATGCGTCGCGACCGGCGGGCACCTCATCCACTGCGAGGGCTGCCACGTGTGCCTAGCGTGCGGCGCCGACCTGAAAGCGGTGGGCGCGTGAGCTTCTTCGTCATCCGCTACCGCCCCGAGGTGCCGCTCAAGCGCCGCAAGCACGAGTTCACCGAGGGCAGGTACGAGACCTACGGCCAGGCGCTGGTCGCGATGGTCGACAAGCCGAACGCCGCTGACCTCGAGGTGCTCGAGCGTGACTGAGACCCTGTCCCCCGCCGAGTTCATGGCGGCCGCGCCCCGGTCGGTGACCGGCTCGTCGCCCTGGTCGTCGCGCTACGCCGCCGAGCTCAAGCGCGTGTTCCTCGAGCACGCCGCCCGGGCGCCGCGCACCCTGCAGTCGCACCTCGGCCCGTCCGAGCTCGGCGTGGCGTGCGACCGGCAGGTGGCCGGCAAGATGGCCGCGCTGCCGGCGACCAACCACGTGGTAGACCCGTGGCCCTCGATCGTCGGCACCGCCTGCCACGCCTGGGCCGAGGAGGCGTTCACTGCGGCCAACGACCGCGAGGGACTGCTGCGCTGGATCACCGAGCAGCGTGTCACCCCGCACCCGGACCACCCCGGGACCGCCGACCTGTACGACGCGCTCGAGCAGTGCGTGGTCGACCACAAGTTCCTCGGCGAGTCCCCGATGGCGAAGATCCGCAAGGGCTGGCCGCGCCACTACAAGGTGCAGCTGCTGCTCTACGGCCTCGGCTACTTCCTCATGGGACTGCCGGTGCGCCGCGTGGTGCTCGCCGCCTACCCGCGGACCGCCGCGTCGATCGACGGCCTGTTCGTGCGGGACCTGGACTTCACCGGCGAGGACGGGCAGGTGCTCCCCGAGGTGGCCGAGCTCCTCACCGAGGTCTTCGCCGACACCACGCGCCGGCGCGGCCAGGCGGACCTGATCCTCGGCCAGCAGATCGGGCTCATGGACGTGCCGAGCCACCCCGACGGCGACGACTGTTACTTCTGCCCGTTCTACCGGCCCCAGAGCGCCCGCGACGGCGGCCCCGGCTGCCCGGGCACGGCTGGGGGTGCGGCGTGAGAATCCTCGTCACCGGCTCTCGCGACTGGGCCGACCAGCACACGGTCTGGGGCCGAATCATCGACGCCGTCCAGGTCTGGATCGAGCTGCACCCTGAGCTCGATCGCGAGACCGACTGGGTGACGATCGTCCACGGCGACTGCCCCACCGGCGCCGATGCTCACGCTCAGGCGCTTGTCGACATCACCCACTGGGACGTCGAGCGCTACCCAGCTGACTGGGAGCGCCTCGGCCGCAAGGCCGGCCCTGCACGCAACGGCGAGATGGTCGGCCGCGGCGCTGACGTGTGCCTCGCGTTCATCGGTCCCTGCACCTCGCCTCGCTGCCACGAGCCCGGCCCCCACCCTTCGCACGGCGCGACGGGATGCGCGAACGCCGCCGAGCAGGCAGGCATCCCCACGGTCCGCTACTGGGCCACACCGACTCCGCCCTCGTGAGGCGAAGGGCCACCCGCTCCGGGTGGTCGGCACCAACCCACGACCCATCCACCCACACCGAAACGAGCACGACATGACCCAGCAGTACTACCCGCCCCAGCCGCAGCCCGGCTACGCACCTCAGTACCCCCAGCAGCCGCAGCAGCCCGTCCAGCAGCAGCCGATCCAGCAGGGCCCGCCCGCGTGGGCGCAGCCCCAGGGTCAGCCGCAGTGGCAGCCGCCCATCCAGCAGCAGGCTCCGGCCCCGCCGCTGGCCAACGGTGGCCTCGACGAGTTCTACGGCCAGCCGTCGCTCGGCGGCGGCCCCGGGATCTCGTGGAAGGGCAAGCCCGAGGGCTACACGGTCCAAGGCATCGTCCCCCGCGACGTGGGCGACGCCGACGTCTCCCAGGAGGTCGGGGCGCCCAACACCGCCCAGGCCGGCCAGCCGCAGTTCTACCGCGACGGCCGTCCGAAGTTCGTCATGGCGGTCCCACTCCAGGTGCCCGTCTCGCAGGAGTTCCCCGACGGGGAGGCTCGCCTCTACGTCCGGGGTCAACTGCGTGACGAGCTGGCGCGGGCGATGGCCGAGGTCGGCGCCCAGGGCGCTCCCACGGCCGGCTCGACGATCACGGTCACCCTGGTCCAGCGGAAGCAGGGCCGCGGCGCGATCCCGCAGAACATCTTCCGCGTCATCTACACCCCGGCCGGCGGCCAGGCACCCCAGATCCAGCAGCAGGCCCCCGCCCAGCAGCAGCAGCAGTTCCAGCAGCCGCAGTACGCACCCACGCCCCAGGCACCGGTGCAGCAGTTCCAGCAGCCGCAGGTCACGTACCAGCAGCCGGTCCAGCAGCCGATGCAGCAGCAGTTCCAGCAGCCGAACGGGGGCACTTCCCCGGCCCCCGTCCAGCAGCAGGCGGCCCAGCCGCCCGCGCCGAGCGGCCTGTCGCCGGAGCAGGAGCAGCTGCTCGCCACGCTCAACGCTGCGAAGCAGCAGGGCTGAGCAGGTCACCTGACCATGGCAACCATCCACGGCGAGATCGTCGGCCAGTCCACCCTTGCGGTGCTGGCCGGCGGTCCCGCCGCATCGCCCCACGAGCTCGAGGACGTCGCTCGCGCAGCCAAGCTGCTGAAGACCCTCACCCCGCTCTTCGCGAAGTCGGACCCGCCCGGCGCACTGACCACCGAGCTCACATGGCCGGCCGTCGTGCAGCTCGCCGAGACCTTCGGCCCCGCGTGGCAGCCCGGCCCGCGGCTGACCGCATGGATCCGTGAGCAGGTCGTGCTCCGCACCAGCCTGCAGCCGATCGCCTACGCCCCGCCGGCCGGCCTCACGCCGTACCCCTGGCAGGTCGAGGGCGCCGCGATGATCGCAGCCACCGGCCGGGTGCTCATCACCGACGAGCCCGGCACCGGCAAGACCATCACCACGATCCTCGGCCTGGTCGAGTGGCAAGCACAGCGCGACCAGCACGAGCTCGGCCCGTCGTTCGGTCCCGTGCTGGTCGTCTGCCCGGCCTCCGTCATCGACTCTTGGGTCGACGCGTGGAACACCTGGGCTCCCCACCTCCGCGCGATCGCCTGGCGCGGCACCCCCACCAAGCGCCAGCAGCTCGCCGGCACTGCCGACGTCTACGTCTGCTCCTACGAGACCGCACGGCAGGACGCCCCGGCGGCCGGCACCAAGGCGATGAAGCCGCTGATCTCCCTGGGCGCCGCGGCCGTAGTCGTCGACGAGTGCCACCTGATCAAGAACAACGCCACCGCCCGGTCTCAGGCCGTGCGCCGCCTTGCCCACAAGGCCACCCAGTCAGGGGGAGCCGTGGTGTGCCTGTCCGGCACCCCGATCACCCACCACCCCGGAGACCTCTGGGCCAGCCTCGACGCGATGGAGCACGGCGCCCAGCCGGCCAAGAAGCGCTGGGTCGACCGCTACTGCCAGGTCGTGCCCGGTGAGTACGACGAGGAGATCCTCGGCCTGCTCCCGTCGCGTGAGCCCGAGTTCCGGCGCACCCTGCTCGGCCAGCACCGCCGAGTGGCCAAGGCAGACGTGCTGGCGCAGCTGCCGCCGAAGGTCTACAGCGTCCGCACCGTCGACATGCCCAAGGCGTGGCGGAAGGTCTACGACGACTTCGAGGCCCAGATGCTCGCCGAGCTCCCGGCCGATGAGAATGGCGTCACGCAGGAGCTGCAGGTCATGGACCTGCTGTCCGTGCTGAGCCACCTCTCGGCACTCTCCAGCGCCGCGGCCGACGTCGAGGTCACCCACGGCCCGGACGTCGACCAGAACACCGGCATGCCGAAGCGGCACGTCCACCTCGAGCTCAAGGCGCCGTCGTGGAAGGTCGACGCCCTGCTCGAGCTCCTCGAGGAACGTCCCGGCCAGCCCGTCGTGTGCTTCGCACCGTCGCGGCAGCTCGTGCAGCTTGCAGGGAAGGCAGCTGCACAGGCCGGGTTGCGCGTCGGCTACGTCGTCGGAGGTCAGGCCCCGGCAGACCGGACGCGCGCGGTGGCCGAGTTCCAGCAAGGAGGCCTGGACCTCATCTGCGCCACCACCGGTGCGGGCGGTGTGGGCCTGACCCTGACCGCCGCCCGCACCGTCGTCTTCCTCCAGCGGCCCTGGTCGCTCGTCGAGTCACTGCAGGCCGAGGACCGGTGCCACCGCATCGGCTCCGAGGTCCACGACTCCATCGAGGTCATCGACATCGTCGCCCGCAACACCCTCGACACCCGCGTGCGCGCCGTCCTCCGGGAGCGGGCCGGGCAGCTGGCCGACCTCGTCCAGGACCCCCGCATCGTCGCCACGCTGCTCGGCGGAGACGCCGTCCACGAGGCCGCGGCACTCGGCTACCAGGCCGCCCAGCAGGCCGGCTTCACCTCCATTCGAGAGGCCGTCGCATGAGCCCGCGACGGAAGCACCTCCAGTACTTCACCCTCCTCCGCGCCCGGACCGACCGGGCGACGCGCACCGGAAGGACCCACCGATGAAGACCAGCCTGATCAAGAACCCGAGACCCGGCGACTTCGCCGCGGTCTGCCGCCAGCCCTCGTGGCTCGCCCAGCACGAGCTGCCTGCGGGCACCGACCTCGACAGCCTGCAGAACCGCTGGGACCGGAAGCGATCGTGCAACGTCTTCCTGGTCCCGTGCGCCCTGGAGACCAAGGACCGCGCCGAGCTCGAGGCGCACATGCGAGACATCCACAGCGGTGGCATCTACCGCTGGGACAACAGCGCGCTCGGCCCCAACGTGACCGAGGTCCGCAGCTACAAGTCGCGCGGCGTCGACATCGAGAAGGGCTGGTCCACACCGAAGGCCCCGGCCGAGGCGAAGCCCTTCGCGCCGAAGAGCCTCGAGCCCGGCGCCGAGGTGACGTGGCCCGCTGGCGGCGTCATGGAGCGCAGCGGCCAGGTCTGGTGCGCCGGCCCCGGGCCGAAGAGCGCCTGGGTGATCCCGGACGAGCCACGCATGGAGCACCACCCGGTGCAGGAGCTGGTCCGCTTCGAGCGTGCGCTGGTCATCAAGGAGGACCACCGCGGTGAGCTCTACTCCACCGCCGAGGTCTTCTGGTCGGACTGGGCCGTGCTCGAGGACGTGGCGTGATGCGCCTCTACGTCGCCGGGCCCATGACCGGGCTCCCGGACTTCAACTACCCGGCGTTCTTCGAGGCCGAGAAGCGGCTCATCGCCGTCGGGTACGAGGTCGAGAACCCGGCCCGCAACAAGGTCGAGGGCACCGCGTCGTGGCTGGCCTACATGCGGATGTCGCTGGTGCAGATCAGCCGCGTCGACGGCATCGCGCTCCTGCCCGGCTGGGTCGCCTCCAAGGGCGCCCGGATCGAGCACCGGCTGGCCGTCGACCTCGGCCTCGAGGTGCACAGCGTCGAGGCCTGGGCGATCAAGGCCGAGCACGACCAGCTACTGCCCCAGCGAGGCCAGGACCCGGCTGCCAGCCTCGTCGAGCCGGGCAAGCCCCGCGAGCTCGTCTACTGCCCCGAGTGTGCGGCCGGCAAGACCGTCAACTGCGCGCTGATCGCCCTTGACCCGGCGATCGACGACTTCGTGCCGTGCGCCACCGTCGAGCAGACGGGGGTGGCCTGACATGTGCCTCCTCGTCGCCAACGCGGTCCCGGAAGCGGCCTCCTGGCCGTGGGTCCTCGTGGTCGCCATCGTCATCACCGTGCTGGTGGTGCTGGCCGGAATGGCAACGCGATGAACGCCATCGACTGGGACTCCCCCACCTGGGGCCAGCCGGGTCACAACGTCCACGAGTCCGCCTGGGCTCCCGACCGCAAGCACGCTGACGAGACAGGTGACGACCAGTGAGCCGGCCCACCGCTGCGGACCTGCTGCGCCAGCTGGACGACACCCGCACCGCGGACGCGGAGCGAGCGTCGGCCGAGACGTCCACCGAGTGGGGCGTCCGGGTCGAGCACCCGCGGCTCCCCGGCTTCACCAGCGCCGTGACGAACGAGGCCCACGCCGACCGGCTGATGGCGCAGGCCGACCCCGGCGCGACCGTCACGAAGGTGCGGCGCGAGGTCACCGAGTGGGAGGACGTGCAGCCATGACGGCCGCCAGCAGCGAGTGGCAGCCGGGCGACCCGCTGATGCCCGACAACGGCTGCGGCACCGTGCCCGCGGTCTTGTGGTCGTCGCAGGAGCGGCGCGAGGCGATCGCGGAGGACGACGTACCCCCGCCGTGGTTCCGGCCGTTCAACGCCGTGGCGATCGAGCCCGCCATGACCCGGCACTGCGAGGCGTGCAGCGTCACCTGGCGCGGCGACATGCCTTGCTGGTCGTGCGGAGGTGCGTCATGACCACCCGCGTGATCGGCGTCGACCCCGGCCCGGTGCCCGGCATCGTCGTGCTGGACATCTGGGAGACCGCGGTGATCGGCCGCGTCGAGGCCATCCAGTGCACCCACGGCGCCGCGTGCGAGCTCGTCGAGGCGCTGCTCATGGATCAGGTCGAGACCTCGCTGGTGGCCACCGAGCGATTCGTCACCCGCGGCCGCGCGAACAAGGCGCAGACCATCACCCGCGACCTGGTCGGCCAGCTGCAGCAGGCCGTGCGGATCCAGCACCACAGCTACAACGGCTCCCCGGTTCACTGCCTCGAGCGCAACGCCTCCCAGATCAAGGCCTGGGCCACCGACGCCCGCCTCGAGGCCGCCGGGCTGCTCGAGGTCACCAAGGGCATGCGCCACGCCCGCGACGCCGCGCGCCACGCACTGTTCGCCGCGGTGCGCGACGCCGGCCTGCCCGACCCCCTGTCCTCCAGCTTCACCACTTCCCACCGAAAGGCCTGACCATGACGTTCAACAGCACCACCTCGCCGAGCATCGACGCCTTCCTCACCCAGCCGGCCGACGACGGCTCCGACTTCGGGCCCGTCGAGGCCCTGCTCTCCGAGCGGGACGACACCGACCCGCTGACCTCGATCGCAGGGAGCCTGCAGGCGATCGCCGACGCCGTCCGGGCGGGGCTCGAGTCCACGCCCGGGGCGGCCGGTGACACCGAGGCCGACCGGCTGCGCGAGGCGTACGACGACCTGGAGGCGAAGCACGCCGCTCTCTACGACCTGCTGGCCGACGTCGAGAAGATCGTGGCGAAGTCCACCTCGAAGGTGTCGCTCGAAGTGAAGGCCGCGATCAACGCGTGGAAGGCCCCCGTGGTGCCCGCACAGGACGAGCCGGACGCGGTCACCGACCCCGGTGAGGGGCAGGGGCTGGCGGCTGTGCGGCCCGAGCAGCCGGCGCACGACGCCCCGGTCGAGGCGTGGCGCGCCTACTGCCGCGAGCTGCGACCTGCCGAGTTCCTGCCGACCGAGCTGGACAACATGAACCGGTCGCAGATCCGGACCTTCCTCGGCCTCGAGCAGCCGGTGAGCGCGTGATGGCCACCGAGGAGAACAAGGTTCACGCCCATCGCGGTGAGGCCTTCCATGCGCAGGTGACAGCGAAGACGTTCTGGCGGCTTGTCGAGGCAGCCGAGGGCTTGCCTGACACCGCTTCGTTCCGGGTCTGGGGCACGTCGGAGTCGCTCTACAGCGAGGAGCGATACGTCAAGACGGCGCACATCCGCCATCTCGAGTAGCGCGTCAACGCGCCGGCCTCACTCCAACCTCTTCCCCGAACGGAGCCCCGCCTCGTGGCGACCCCTGAAGCACCAGCATCACGCACCTTCGCCGACCACGTCGCGGCCTACGCCCAGGCCGGATGGCCGTGCATCCTCCCGGTGCCGCCGGCCACCAAGACGCCGCCGCCGGTCGGCTTCACCGGCGCCGAGGGCCGTGACACCGAGCCGATGGACCTGGTCACGTGGGCCGGCACCAACCCCCACGACTCCATCGCCCTGCGGATGCCGGACGGCATCATCGGCATCGACGTCGACGAGTACGTCAAGGGTGCGGTGACCAAGCACGGCGCGCGCACGCTCCAGCACTACCTCGAGCGGTGGGGGCCGCTGCCGCCCACCTGGAGCAGCACGGCGCGCGGTGAGGGTCCGTCGCGGATCCACCTGTTCCGGGTGCCGCCCGGGCGCTACGCCACCGTGCTGAAGGCGACGCACCCCGACGGATCGGTGACGGCCGACATCGAGGTCATCCAGCGCCACCACCGCTACGCCGTCGTCTGGCCGAGCCCCCACAAGGATGCGGGCGACATCTACCGCTGGTACGACCCGGCCGGCCACGCCGTCGACGCGCCTCCGAAGCCCGACGAGCTCACGGTCCTGCCCCAGTCGTGGGTCGAGGGACTGGCCGCCGGCGCGAGCGCGGCCGCGGCGGCCTCTGCGCCGCGCGAGCAGGGCGAGGCGCTCCTGGACCAGCTGCGCTCCGACTGGCGGCCGGAGTGCGCGGAGATCACCAGCGCGCGGCTCCAGGCGTACGACGACCTGTCCAAGGCCGACGCCGGCTCCCGCCACGACACCATGACCGCCCGGGTGCACCACCTCGTCCAGCTGGCCGCCACCGGGCACGCCGGCGTCGCGCACGCCCTGGCGGTCGTCGCCGAGCTGTGGGCCAGCCTCACCGCCGGCGAAGGCCGCGAGGACGAGCTCGAGCGGGCCCTGGTCACCAGCGCGCGCAAGGCCGTCACCGTCGTCGGGGCGGTGCAGCTGCCGCACGAGCCGTGCCTGACCGGCGGCACCGTGCTGCAGGTCCAGCCCGCGGCACCAGGCGATGACCGGCCGGACGACCCCACGCGGCCCCCCACCGAGCAGATGGTGGGCGTGGAGGCCGAGCAGCAGTGGGGAATCCGCACGTGGATCGGCGTCGAGGCCTTCGACCCCCTGTCCCAGCTCGACCAAACCCTCGCCGACCGGGTACTGCAGCGCACCGCGCCGGCCGTGCGCTACGCGTACGACGCCCGGACGTGGCTGCTGCGGCTCAACGACCGCTGGGAGACCCGGCGCGAGCTCGCCCCGTGGCTGGTCTCCGAGGTCGCCTGGCTGATGCCGATCGGCGACCCCACGGCCGAGAAGGGCTCCGACCCCCACACCCGCTCAGCGGTGCGCCAGCGGCTCATGACGCACGCCGGCGGCAAGGCCGTCGCCGGAAAGATGGACGCGCTCGTCGCGGCCGGCACCTACCCCGGCTCGGTGGCGCTCGGAGACCTCGACGCCGACCCCGAGGTGCTGTGGGCGGGCGGCGTGCCTTGGTCGCTGCGGTTCAGCGACGTGCAACCGATCCCTGCCGAGCACATCGACCCAGCGACCCCGCACATACACAGCTGCGGCGTGATGCCGGCCGACGTGCCGACCCCGCTGTGGGACGCGTTCCTGGCAGCCGTATGGCCCGCCCCGAGCCATCGCGCATGGGCGTTGCGGGTCCTCTCCATCGCGCTCACCGGGTACGCCGACCGCGCGCTCCCGGTCCTGCTCGGCGAGACCGGACGCGGCAAGACCCAGGTCATCAACCTGCTGATGAGCGTGCTCGGCTCCTACGCGCACGCCGCCAACCCCAAGCTGCTGGCCAACAGCAACGCGCACGACACGATCCGCTACTCGCTGAAGGGCCGCCGGCTCTCCTTCATCGACGAGGCGCCGGCAGAGAACCGGGCCGGCCAGGAGCACCTCAAGCAGCTGACCGGCGGCGGCGACATCACGGCCAACCAGATGCACAAGGACCCGATCACCTTCCGGCCCACGCACACGCTCGTGCTCACCGCCAACGACGAGCCCCTGCTGACTGACCCGGCGGTCCGGGCCCGTGTCCGGCTCATCCCGTGCGAGGGCGACCCCGAGCTCGTGCGGCTCACCCGCGCGGCGATCGGCTCTGTGCAGTGGCCGGCCTGGCGGGCCGAGGCCCCGGGTGTGCTGGCCGCGATGATGCGGGAGACAGCCGGCTGGCTCTCGGACCCGAGCACCGGCTCCATGGCCGCGGCGCCGGCGCACCTGATGTACCTGGCCGAGCACCTCGGTGCCGAGCAGGACCCGATCACCGTGTGGCTCGAGGAGGAGACCGAGCCCTTCGCGCCCGGCACCCCCAGCCGCGAGCTGTACCAGGCCTTCCGGGCCTCATGCCAGCGCTCGGGACACCGGAACGACCTGATCCCCACCGAGACCCGCTGGGGCCGCGAGCTGAGCCGCCGCGGCTACCCCAGCCTGCACACCGAGCACGGCAAGCGCCGGGCGCTTCGGATCCGGTCCGGTGGCTTCCTGCCGGGCATGGCAGACCCGTCAGCCGGACAGGCCATCGAAGGGGCCTCGACCAACCCGGTCCCGCCTCCGCCCCCGGTTGCACCGCGATCGGCTGACGGGTTGACCCCCAATCCTGACGGGTTCCTGACGGGTTCAGACACCAACCCGTCAGCCCTGTTTTCGCAGGTCAACCACAGTGTTTCTGTTCAGCCTGACGGGTCTGACGGGTTTGAAACACCTCTTACACGTACACACGCGCCTGCACCCGCGCAGGAGGCGCAACCTGAAACAACCCGTCAACCCGTCAGCCCGTCTGTGACGGCGAGCCCTTCCGGAGCAGGCCAGCAGCCCACGGCGCCAGCCCACCAGCCGGCCCGGAAGGAGTGCCGCGAGTGCGGCGGCACCACTGGTGCGAAGGGGATCCACGATGCCGACTGCGCGACCGGGCTGGCCGCTCAGGCGAAGACCGAAGCGGCTCGGACCAAGCGGGCTGAGGCCGCGGCAGTCAAGCGGCTCGAGGCGATCGCGGCAGCTGCCGGAGCTGAGGTCGAGCTCCCTGCCCTGCTGACACGCGACGGCACGATCCGCTCGATCACGCTCGAGCAGGCGGACGCGCTGCTCGGGACGATCACCGGCGAGACCGGGCACGGCGCGCTCACGATCGACGTCGAGCACACCGGCTTCCCGATCGGGCACCGGCACTACGCCCTGCGGACGATCCAGCTCGGCGACGAGAACCTGGCCGTGGTGCTCGACCACGAGGGCCCGACCGGCCACGCGCAGGACGAGGTCGCTCGTCGGCACCTCGCCGCCGCCCAGGTGCTCCACGCCCACTCCGCCAGCGCCGACATCGTCCCGCTCGCCGTGGCCGGCCTGGTCGAGCCCGAGGAGGCGTGGCGGCGGACGATCGACACCGGCACCCTGGCCAAGATCGCCGACCCCGCGCTGACCAAGAACAGCGACGACCTCAAGGGCCTCGCCAAGGCGGTGCTCGGTGAGGCTGCCACGGCGCCCGCGGCTGACGAAGCGCGAGCCGCGCTGTTCAAGGCCGGGAAGTGGCTCGAGAAGACCGAGGTGCTCACGCCCCTGGACAAGTCGGGCTGGGCCCAGGTCGACCACCGCACCGAGACGATGGCGCGCTACGACGGCTCCGACGTGCTCGACTGCGCCGCCCTGGCGCGACGACTCCCTGCGCTGGCGCCCGACCAGCTGTACCGCGAGCAGACCGCTCAGCGGATGACGGCGCGCGTCGCACACACCGGCTTCCGGTTCGTGCCCGAGCAGATCGACCGCCTCCACGACCAGCACACCCGGAGCAAGGCCGCCCTTGCGGCTCTGATCCCGGTGGAGAACCCGGGCAGCCCCGACCAAGTCGGTGCCCTCCTCACGCGCATGGGGGCGCTGCTCCCAGCGACCAAGACCGGCAAGCCGTCCGTGGCCAAGGGCGTGCTCGAGCCGTACGCCGGCGCCAGGGGGTCCGAGCGCACCTGGGCCGAGGAGGCGACCAGCGACATCCAGCACATGGCCCGGCTCATCCTCGACTGGCGCCATGACGACACCGCGCTGAAGCTCTTCCTCGACCCCTGGCGGGACATGGTCCGCAACGGCGACGGCCGCGCGCGATCCACCGTCTACACCCTCGGTGCCGACACCGGCCGCATGTCCTCGGTGCGGTTCAACCTCCAGCAGATCAGCCGTGAGGGCGGGATGCGCGCCTGCATCTCGGCCGACCCCGGTCACCTGCTCATCACCGCGGACTTCTCCTCGGTTGAGATCCGGGTGGCCGCGGCCCTCAGCCAGGACCGCGCACTGATCGAGATGCTCCTCAACGGCGTGGACCTGCACGCCGAGATCGCCAAGCTGGTGTGGGGGCCCGGCTTCACCAAGTCGAACCGCTACATGGCCAAGCGCAAGGTCTTCGGCCGGATCTACGGCCAGGGCGAGGAGGGCATGGCGAAGACCGACGGCGCCGGGCTCGACGTCGCCCGCAACGTCATCTCGGCCATGGACGCCATGACCCCCGGACTCACCGAGTGGAGTCGAATGGTCCGAGGCGGGGTCGAGGCCGGACGCACGCAGTACCCGACGTACGCCGGCCGGGTGATCCACATGCCGAAGGGCGCCCCGCACGCCGGCCCCAACTACGCCATCCAGGGCACCGCCCGCGAGCTGCTCATCGACGCGCTGCTGCGCTGGGAGCAGACGCCCTGGGGGCACTGCCCGCTCATGCCGGTGCACGACGAGATTCTCGCGATGGTCCCCGCCGACCAGGCCGTCGAGGCCACCGAGGCACTCAAGGCGTGCATGGCCACCGAGCTCTACGGCGTGCCGATCGTGGCCGCCGCCGACGAACCCAGCTTCGAGTGGAAGGACAGCGCCTGATGCCCGGCGTGACCAGCACCAGCCCCGCCGCCAACCTGTGCTACTGCGGCAAGCCGACCAGTGGCGCCACGTTGTGCGATCGCTGCTCCAGGACCATGGCTTTCGCCATCGCCAACGTGGCTGGCCACTTCGAGGACCTCGACACCGTGGTGCAGAAGCAGGCGAGGTACGGCAGCGCTGCCACCAAGGGCAGCATCGGCAAGGCCCAGCCCCTTCCGATCGACCTGCGCTTCGTCTCGGGCCCACCGCGCCTCGCCGCGTTCGGTGGCCAGGGCGGCACGGCCGCCGCGCCCGGGGCCCAGCTGAGGTGGGACACCCGCAACACCGTGGTGGCATGGGCGCGCACCGTGCTCGAGGGCCAGCGGCCGCTGCTCGGACCGGTGTGCGCACCCACCTGCCTGCACACCTCGTGCGCCCGAGCCCGAATCACCCGGCCCCCGGCGGCTGACGTGCGGAGCATGTGCCACTACCTCGACAAGCACTACCGCTGGATCGAAACCCAGGCCTGGGCGGCCCAGCTCCTCGACGAGTTCTGCGACCTCGAGAGACGACTGACCCGGATGGTCAACCGGCCAGCCGACCGCTGGTACGCCGGCAAGTGCTCGGCCCACGACACGCTCACCGGCGCCGTGTGCGAGGCCGAGCTGTACGCCAGCACCGACAGTGGCACGCTCACCTGCCGGGCCTGCGGCACCCAGCACGACGTCGCCAGCCGCCGGGACTTCCTCCTCGTCGAGGCGAAGGACTACCTCGTCACTGCCACCGAGGCCGCCGGCGCGCTCATCGCCTGGACCGACTACGACGGCACCGAGACCAAGCTGGTCGACCGGATCCGCAAGTGGCGCGACCGCAACCAGCTCGAGGTCCGTGACGTGACCAGCCTGCTCGGCAAGGACCGACACCTCTACCGGCTCGGTGACATCGAGGAGCTGCTGGTGCGACGCGCGCAACGCGAGCAGCAGCGCCGAATCGGGGCGTGATGTATGGTTCTGTCCAGTCGATTCCGCAGCGACCGCTTTGGTCCGGGGTCGGCTTCTTGCGTTCTCGGGGGTGACGGTCCGTGCCCACCCGCATGATCACCACCACCGACGGGCGCCGCATCCCGGACCCTCGGTCCACCCAGGCCTGGCGCAGGCTGGCTAAGCAGGCGGCCCGCGAGGAGCCCGTCTGCTGGCTCGGCTTCGAGGGATGCACGCGCGTCAGCACCACCGGGGACCACGTGATCCCGGTGGTCGACCGTCCCGACCTCGCCCTCGAGCGCAGCAACGTGCACGGCGCGTGCTCGAGCTGCAACTACAAGCGCCGCAACCTGCCGCTCTCGGCCCTGCGCCTCGGCGCCGACGCCGAGCCGAGGCCAGGCGCGCTGTCCGTCTTCGACTGACCACCGCGGCCCCAGCCTCAGTGGCAGGGGGCTGGGCACGCGGCGCTCAGAAATCCAGAGAGTCGCACTCAGTAGATCAGCAAGCTCGCGGCTGTTCTCCCTCCTGAGCCGCCCTGGATCCGTTACGGCGTCACTGCTGACGCCTCATCACGACAGGCAGGGGGGTCCGTCGCCGTGCCTCGAGCCAGCCAGCCCGTAGCGAAGCTGACCTGCGCCGGCCCCGGGTGTCGGAAACGGTTCACGCCGCAGCGGTCGACGGCCAAGTTCTGCTCGCCGGCCTGCAGCCAGCGCGCGCGGCGCGGCACCAAGAAGCCGGCCGCCAAGACCCCCGCGACCAAGCTGACCACCGCGGACAAGTCGACGGAGAAGGCGCCGAAGCGCCAGACCGCGCCAGCACGCAGCACCGCGGCGGCCGACAACCACAAGCTCGTGATCGCTCTGCGCCAGGAGCTGGAGGGCGCTGGCGTCGAGGACACGTTCGAGGGGCAGCTCGCGCTCGAGCTCGCGCGTCGCCTGGTCACCCCGAACGAAGGCGCGAGCGCGCTGGCCGACAAGGTCCGTGCGGCACGCGAGCGCGCGCTCGCCCAGGCCGCCCCGGATGACACTGGCGGCGACGAGCCGGAGCCGCCCGCTGAGGACGACGAGGTCACCAAGGCGCGCAAGGCCCGGGAGGCCAAGGCAGCCGCGGCTGCCGCGAGCGAGGCCTGATGTCCACCTCGAGTCCCACGCTCGCGAAGCGGCAGCTCATCGAGCCCGACTACTGGACCTGCCCGCACGGCGTGCGCACCCGCCCGGACCCTGCCCTGACTTATGGCCCGGAGGTGGCCGACCTCTGCGCGAAGGCCGGCTACGCGCCAGACCCGCAGCAGGAGCTCGGGCTCGACCTGGTCTTCGCGATCCGGCCCGACGGCTCGCCGGCCTCGTTCTCGTTCTGCGTGATCTGCGCCCGGCAGAACCTCAAGTCGGGGCTCTTCCAGCAGTGCGTGCTCGGGTGGCTCTTCGTCACCGAGGTGCCGGAGATCGCCTGGTCCGCGCACGAGCTGCGCACCTCGCTCAACGCCCAGACCGAGCTGCACGAAACGCTCAAGGGTCCGACGCTGTCGAAGTACCTGCCCACGACGAAGAACGAGGGCCTGTACGACGTCAACGGCAAGGAGCGGATCGAGCTCAACACCGGCCAGACCGTCTGGTTCCAGACCCGGACCCGGGACGGCGGCCGAGGACTCGGCAAGCCCAAGGTCATCATCGACGAGGCCTTCAAGTTCAAGAAGCGGACCGCCGGCGCCCTGCTGCCGATCCTGCTCGCCCAGCACCACCCTCAGCTGCTCCGCGGCTCGAGCGCGCCGGCGCTCGACGAGGACGCCGCCGACCTGCGCGACGTGATCGACCGCGGCCGCGGCCGCAAGTCGCCCGAGATGAGCTACATCGAGTGGCTGGCCCCTCGTGAGGACTGCAAGGACCCGGACTGCACCCACCCGAAGGACGCGCTGGAGCGCGGCCTCGACTGCGCGCTCGACCGAGAGCACCTGATCCTCCGCGCCAACCCGACGGTCGACCGCGATGACGAGGGCCGGGCGCTCGACACCGGGCGCATCACGATCCGCACCCTGCGCAACCTGCGCCAGGAGCTCGACCCCCTCGAGTACATGCGCGAGTGCCTCGGCTGGATGGATCGCGACGGCGACGGTGACGGACCGCCGGCCATCAACGTGCGCACCTGGAACGCCAAGGCGCTGGTCGACCGCGACGCGCCGGCCGTGACTCGCGCCGCGGTCGCGATCAACGTGGCGCCGGACCGCTCGCGCGCCTCGATCGGGGTAGCCGGCGCCTACGCCCCGGACCCCGACCGCGTGCTGCTGACGACGAAGACCGCGCCCGGCTTCGACTGGGTGGTGCCGCAGCTGGTGAAGATGCGCGACGGCGACAAGCTCGAGCTGCTGGAGATCAGCTACCACCCCTCCAGTCAGGCCGCGGCGTTGGAGAGCGACCTGCTGGCCGAGGGCTTCGAGATCACCACGAAGAAGCCTGGCGAGGAGCCCGGCCGGATCCGCCACCTGGTGCACAACGACATGGGCCGGGCGTGTGCCGTCCTGCAGCACGGCGTCACTGAGCAGCGGATCGTGCACATCGGGCAGGCCGAGGTCACCGACGCGATCGCCGTGGCGCGCACCCGCTACGTCAACGAGGTCGAGGTCTGGGACCAGCGCAACCAGGACTTCGAGATCTCGAACGTCGTGGCGATGTCCGCCGCGCTGCATCGCTGGGACGTGCTCAACGCCGTGCCGAAGCCGCCACCGCCCGCGCCGGCCACGGCGAAGGTCACCGCGACCAAGGCCCACTTCTTCGACAGCGCTCAGTTCTGAGCGCCGACGCCGAGCCCGGGAGGGGGTGAACGATGACCACGACCACCGAGGAGTCCACACCTCCCCCGCCCCCGGCGCCGGTCCGCGAGAAGGGCTACGCCTACGGCGGCGGCTCACGCACGTCGGGCTTCTGGGAGGACCTGACCAACGAGACCACTCCGGAGCTCATGTGGCCGGACTCGATCAAGGTCTACGACAAGATGCGCAAGGACGCGCAGATCGCCTCCGTGCTCCGCGCGGTCACCGCGCCGATCCTGCGCACGCAGACCTGGGTCGACCCGGGCGACGCCCGTGACGAGGTGGTCGAGGACGTCGCGCGCAACTTCGGTCTCCCGATCAAGGGCACCGATCCTGACGAGGACTTTCGCTCTGGCATCCGCGGCCGCGACCGCTTCAGCTGGTCCCAGCACGTGAAGGACGGCATGCTCATGCTGCCGTTCGGCCACTCCTACTGCGAGCAGGTCTACCGCGAGGTCACACCGAACCGCTACCGGATCCGCAAGCTCGCGCACCGGCCCTCCTCGACGATCGCGCAGATCCACGTCGCGCGCGACGGCGGTCTCGTCTCGATCGAGCAGCATCCGCCCATGGGCGCGACGCCGACTGGCATGTCCATGTTCGGCGGCCTCGGCGGGGTCAACATCCCGGTCAACCGCCTCGTCGGCTACGTGCTCGACCGCGAGGGCGGCAACTGGCTCGGCACCAGCATCCTGCGCGCCTGCTACAAGAACTGGCTCTACAAGGAGCACGCGCTGCGCAAGTGGGCCATCGCGATCGACCGCCAGAGCTCCGGCCTGCCGGTCTACACCGCGCCGCAGGGGGCTCGCGAAGAGGACATCACCAAGGGCCAGCAGATCGCGGCCGACGCCCGAGCCGGCGACAACTCCGGTGCTTCGCTGCCCTACGGCGCGAAGCTCGAGCTGCTCGGCATCGAGGGGGGCCTCCTCGACGTCGGTCAGTTCATCCGCTACCAGGACGAGCAGATCGCCCGCGCGGTGCTGGCCCACTTCCTGAACCTTGGTAGCCAAGGAGGCGGGCAGGTGGGGTCGTACGCACTCGGCTCGACCTTCCACAACTTCTTCACCCTCGCACTGCAGGCCGTGGCCCAGGACTTCTACGAGACCGCCCAGGCCCACGTCGTGGAGGACCTCGTCGACATCAACTTCGGCCGCGACGAGCCCGCTCCGCAGCTGGTGTTCGACGAGATCGGGTCGACCGGCCAGGTCGATGACGAGCTCACGCTGCTGCGCCGCGCCGCCGGTCTCGAGGACGACGAGGACCTCGCCAACTTCCTTCGCTCGAACGTCTCACAGGAGGCCGCATGACCGCCAAGATGGGCCGCTACCGGTACTGGGGCGACCAGAAGCCGGACACCTCGCGGCCGCTGCTGACGTTCAGTCGCCCGAGCGAGGCGGTGAACGCCAAGTCGACCACCACGAGCACCGGCGAGGCCTCCACGACGACGGCCGGCACGCTGCGCATCTACGGTCCGATCGACTCCTGGGGTGGCTGGTGGGGTGTCTCCGCCAAGGAGGTGGCCCAGGCGCTCGACCTTCTCGGCGACGCAGATCGGATCGTGGTGCGGGTCAACTCCCCCGGCGGCGAATCCTCCGAGGGCCGCGCGATCGTCAACCTCCTGCGCGCCCACAGCGCGGAGATCGTTACGGTCGTCGACGGCGCTGCCTACTCGGCCGCGTCGTACGTCGCAGCCTGCGGCAACGACACCGTCATGAGCCCGGGCAGCACGATGATGATCCACGACACCAGCACGTTCCTGTACGGGAACGCCGCCGCCTTCCGGAAGTCGGCCGACGTCCTCGACGTGCTCTCCAACAGCGGCGCCGAGCTGTACGCCGAGATCGCCGGTGGCACCGTCGAGGAGTGGCGGGCGCGCCAGCAGGCCGAGACCTGGTACAGCGCTGCCGGCGCCGTCGAGTCCGGACTGATGAAGCGCGTGGCGGTCGTGCCGGACGCCGGGCCGGCCGAGACCGCCGGCGACGACGGTCCCGAGCCTGTCGACGCCGACGCCGTCGAGGACCGCGCCCGCGCGACCTACGACGTGTCGCTGTTCGACAAGGCCCCCGAGTCCCTCACCAAGGACTCCCCCAAGCCCCCGAGCGCGTCCGCGGTCGGGTCAACCCACACCGAAGGGAGTCCTGCCGTGGCCTTCAGCGACGAGCAGATCCAGACCCTGCGGAACAAGCTCGGCGTCGCCGAGGACGCGGACGAGGCCACCATCCTGGCGGCCCTCGACGAGGCCCTCGACGAGCAGACCGCCGAGACGCCGCAGGAGTCCGCGCCGCAGGTGCCCGAGGGTCACGTCGTGATCCCGGCCGCCAAGCTCGCGGACCTCGAGGCCGGCGCGAAGCTGGCCACGACCACCGCCAAGACGCTGGCCGAGAAGGAGCGCGACGCGTTCCTCGACAGCGTCAAGGGCAAGTACCTCCCCACCAGCCGCGACGGCTGGGCCAAGGAGTACGACCGCGACCCCGCCGGCGTGCGCAAGCACTTCGAGGACGCGCCCGTGCTCATCCCGACCACCGAGGTCGGCCACGCCGTGACCCCGCAGGCGTCCACCGAGGACGACAGCTGGTTCCCCGGCTACCCCGCCCCCGCCGCCGCCACCCAGGAGGGCTGATCCATGGCGAACGAGAACCCCGGCGTCTACGAGCCGGGCAAGGACCTGACCTGCCACGCGTCCGCCGCCATCACGGGCAAGCGCTTCGTGGCGATCAGCGGCAGCCGCACCGGCGGCAACATCACGGTGGCGCACGCCACGGCCGCCGGCCGGGCCTTCGGGGTGTCGAAGTACGACGCCGCGTCCGGTACCAAGGTCGGAGTGCACCGCGGCAACAGCCGCGTCACCTTCGTCACCGCGCAGGCCAACATCGCGGCCGGCGCCGAGGTCGAGGTCGGCACGAACGGCCAGGCCGTCACCAAGTCCGCGGGCATCGCTGTCGGCTTCGCGGTCACGGCCGCCACGACCGGCAACGACGCCGAGATCAGCCTCTACTGAGAAGGGTCGCACCAACATGGCAATCAACCAGGTCACGTACCCCCTGGCGCCGCCGAGCGTCAGCGGGACGACCCTCACGGTCGAGACCGCGCTCAACCAGCCCACGCGGATCACGCGGCGCATCGCCGACCTGACCCTGCAGAAGTTCATCGTCTCCCGGATCTTCGCCCAGGGCGGAGCGGTCTCCGGCGGTGCGGTGATCTACGACCAGGCCACGCTCAACGAGCTCTACCTCGACCGCGACGTCGAGCAGGTCATGCCCGGCGACGAGTTCCCGATCGTGGGCTCCAGCCGGCCGACCCCCAAGGTCGCCCAGGTCGAGAAGTACGGTGGCAAGTTCTACGTCACCGACGAGGCCCGCGACCGCAACGACCGCGCCTACTTCAACAACCAGGTCACCCAGCTGGCCAACACCATCGTGCGGAAGGTCAACACCCGCACGGTGGCCGAGCTGGAGGCCGCCATCACCGCCCTCGGCGGTGCCGGCACCTTCATCGGCCACAACTGGGGCACCGTCGTCACCGGGGGCTCGTCGCAGACGAACAACTCCGGCTGGCCGGCCGCCGACCTGGCCCAGGCGCAGCTGCTCGCGGACGTCGACGAGCTCGGCGTGGAGTACGACATCTGGATCGTCAACCCGATGCAGAAG
This sequence comes from uncultured Nocardioides sp., assembly GCA_964503015.1. Classification (GTDB taxonomy): domain Bacteria; phylum Actinomycetota; class Actinomycetes; order Propionibacteriales; family Nocardioidaceae; genus Nocardioides. Next base: position 80,345 of record CAZDAO010000001.1, read on the forward strand.
TACCAGCTCACCGTCACCTACGGCGACAAGCTGGCCGACGTGCTCACCTCGCTCAACATCCGCGAGATCTTCGCCACCAACCGGGTCGCGAACGGCACCGCCTACGCGGTGGCCTCCGGCCAGGTCGGCGAGCTCCGGGTCGAGCAGCCGCTGCGCACGGAGACCGAGCGCAAGGTCGAGACGGAGAAGACCCTGGTGCAGTCCTCGGTCCGCCCGGTCATGTACGTGACCAACCCCTACTCGATCAAGAAGATCACCGGCCTCAACGGCTGAGAAGGGACACCACCATGGCCAGCAAGCTCAAGACCGTGCAGATCGCCCACGCCTCCTACCGCTACGTCGACCCCGACGGCCGGGAGCGCATCGCGCTCCGCGGCGAGACGGTCGACATCGACCCGGACGCGTACGACCTGCACTCCCCGATGGGTGCCTTCGTCGAGGAGACGCCCGAGGGCGAGGACGGCGCTCCCGCGCGCTCCGCGTCCAAGGCCGACTGGGTGGCCTACGCCACCGACGACGCCCGCGGCGATGACCGCCTCAGCTCCGAGGACGCCGACGCCGCCACCCGTGATGAGCTCGCGGAGCGGTTCCTCGGCGCCAAGGAGTAGCCGCAGTCAGCCCGGTGGGGCGAGGGGTCACGAACTCCTCGCCCCACGGGGTCAGCACCACAACTTCACAGGCAGGAGGACGCCATGGCGGTCGACGTGACCACACCGCTCGGCCGCGTGCGGCTCCTGATCAACGACACCGCCGACGCTCCCGTCTTCTCGGACGCGGAGATCGCCGCGTTCCTCGAGATCGAGGGCGACAACGTCAAGCTCGCCGCCGCCCAGGCGCTCGACACCATCGCCGATGACGAGGCTCTCACCTCGAAGGTGATCCGGTCGCAGGACCTCTCCATCGACGGCGCCGCAGTCGCGCGCGGCCTCCGCGAGCGGGCCGCCACGCTGCGCTCCGAGGGCAACAGCGCTGGCGGCGCGCTCTCGCCACAAGGGTCCTTCCCGCCTCCTCCGCGCTGGCCCTGCTGATGCAGCGCCACCACACCGGCTCCGGCCGGCGCCGTGTCATCCCCGATGGCTGGGCGGCCCACCACCGGCCGGTGCTCGCCGGCACCCGGGGGGCCACGGTCACGCTTCGCCGCCCGGGTGGCACGCAGGGCGAGTTTGATCCCGGCTCCGGCACCTACCCCACGACCCCGCACCCGGCCTACTACACCGGCGCCGCGCGCATCCAGCTCCCCGGCGACGCAGACCGAGTCCGCATGGCGGCCGAGCAGGAAGTCAGCACACAGGCCTACGCCGTGATGCTCGACCACGCGGTCACCGGCATGCAGCTCGACGACGTCGTCACCGTCACCGCGGTCGACGACAACGGTGACCAGTGGCTCGTCGGCCGCGAGATGTCCATCGAGACCATCGAGGCCGGCTCGCTGCACTGGGAACGCCGACTGCTCTGCACCGACAACCTCGAGACGCAGGAGGCGTGATGGTCAGCGGTGACGCCTCCGACTTCTACGCCCTGGCTGACCGGCTCGACCGTGCACCGGCCAAGGTTCGCGGTCGCGCCACCAAGGACCTGGCCACGTGGTCGCGGGACACCGAGAACGCCGCCCGCGCCGCCGCGCCCGTGCGGTCGGGCGAGCTGCGCGACGGCATCCACGCTCGGGCGCTCGGACTGGCGGCCGAGGTCGTCTCCGAGGCGCCGCACTCGGTCTACGTCGAGGAAGGCACCTCCGACACCGCCCCGCAGCCGTTCATGAGCCCCGCGGCCGACCGCACCACCCCGACGTTCGACAAGTCCTTCGGCGGCGCCCTCGAGGACTACCTGTGACCGTCTCGGCCCGCGCGGTGCACGACCAGGTCTGGACGATCCTCGACGGCATCGCCGGGATCAACGCCTACGACGGCGAGGTGCCCGCGACGCCGCCGCTCGACCCGGACAAGCGCGTCCACGCGTACGCCGTGCTCTACGTGTCCGGCGGTCGCCCCGCCGGCCTGATGCTCTCGGCCACGCAGGACTCCCTGTTCTCCGGCTTCCAGGTCACGTGCGTCGGCGGTGACCCCACCCGCGCGCTGTGGTGCCTCGACAAGGTGCGGACCGCGCTCGTGGGCGCCTTCGTCACCGTCGACGGCCACGAGCACCAGATCACCGCCGGCGAGTTCGACCCCGGGCCAGTGCGGCGCGACGACGACGTCACCCCGCCGCGGCACTACATCCCAGACCGCTACGACGTCTTCATCCCCTGACCGAGGAGCCCTCCATGGACGAGTACGTCCGCGTGGCCGACAAGGAAACCGGCCACCACGTCACCATCACGAAGCGGCGCTACGACGCCAACCCCGACGCCTGGCGCGAGCTCAAGAGCGACGCCACCTACCCCGACGGCAAGCCCCGTCCCCCCAAGTTCAAGACCGACGTCTCGACCGAGGCGGCGAAGAAGTCCGGCAGGGCGCCGGCTGACAGCGGCCAGTCGGCCGACACCCAGAAGGAGAACTGACATGGTTGCACCGACCAAGCCGCGCAAGGTCCAGATGAACGGCCGCCAGTCGTTCTGGCTGGCCCCGGCCGTCGCGGACATCTACGTCCCGAAGATCACCGAGATCAACGCGGTGACCGGCATCAACCTCTCGTGCTCGCTGCTGAAGAGCTTCGCCGGCCTCCAGCCGTCCTTCAGCAAGGTCACCCTCGACCAGTACCTCTGCGAGGTCGAGTCGTTCGAGGCCAACGACACCACCACCTACACGATGCCCGACATCGTCGGTGGCTTCGACCCCCAGGCCGCCGAGGCGTCCGACGACAAGGCCGCGTTCGAGTTCCTCCGCGACGGGTTCGAGGGGTTCGCCGTGTTCCGCAACGGCATCGTCGCCGACCAGGCCACCCCCGAGGCCGCCGTGGGCCAGTTCTTCAACATCGCCCCCGTCAGCATCACCAAGGCCGTCGACACCTCCGACCCGTCGACCGCGTCCAACATCGCCACCTTCGCGGCTGGCGTGTCCGTCACCGGACCGGTGGCGTGGAACGTCGCCGCGGTCGCTGGCCCCTGATCCCAGCACCCTCTCGTCGCCCAGACCGGCCCCCGGTCCCGTGATGACGAGCACGGGCCCGGGGGCCTTCTCGTCACTCTCGTCAACCCTCGTCAGGAGCACCCATGGCACAGACCACCACCATCCACCTGATGACCGGGGACTACCCCGACCGCATCAGGCGCGCGCTCGCGGCCGCGAAGGCGGCGGAGAGCGACGACACCCAGCTCCTCTCCGGTGAGGAGCACCCCTACGACGTGCTCTCTCGCGAGTACGAGGAGCTCAAGGCCGAGGCCGAGAAGGCGTCGGAGGAGGCGCAGCGGAAGGTAACCCTGCAGGCCATCGGCCGCCGCAAGGGACAGCCCGGGCGTCCGTCGTGGCGTGAGCTCAAGGAGACGCACCCGCCCCGCACTGAGGGCGACCCCGAGGTCGTGAAGAGCGACCGGCTCGCGGGCGTCAACGCCGACAGCGTCGAGGACGACCTCCTCTGGGCGTCCATCGTGCTGCCGAAGTTCTCGACCCGCGGGGCGTTCGACGAGTGGGTCGACGACCTGTCTGAGGGCGAGTTCCGCACCCTCGTGAACCGCGCCTGGCGTCTCGCGAACGTCGCGGAGGCCGACCCAAAATCGCTGCCCGCCTTGCCGACCCGGATGTCAGGCGAGAGCACGCAGTAGCCAAGTCCTGGGGGCTCACCCTCGGCGCGTTCCGGGCCCTGCCCGATGACGAGCGCGAGGAGATGCTTGCCGGGCACGCGCTGATCTGCCCCCAGTGCGGGAACCTCCGGTCGGTCTGCTCCAACCCGGACATCGACTGGCACCCGCAGGAGAGCTACTGCTACTCGACGGCCGCCGTGCAGTGGCGGTGGCGGAAGCTGCACGAGGAGTACCCCGCCGAGGCGAAGGTCGCCACCGGCGAGCACCCGCTCGACGGACTCAACGTCTGGGCCAGCGACCTCGACCTCGAGGAGCTCGCCGCCAGCACGGAGGGCTAGCTCGACCGCTCGCGACGCATCAGCTGGGCCGCGGTGCGGAGGGCCAGCACGACCAAGAGGACCCCGCCACCCCAGGCGAACACGGCTCCGACCTGGCTGACGCCGCCCGCGTCGAGCAGAACCAGCACGAGCCCCACGATCACGAGCACGGCTCCGACAATCGCGCCGCCGAGGCTCTGCCTCATCTCAGGGTCCATGCCTCCACGGTAGGTGACCGGGCGCGCTGCGGCATCAGCAATCCTACGAACCTCGAAGGCGGTGAACCGTGGTCGATCGCACCATCGTCTACCGCCTCCAGGCGGACGTAGCGGCCGCCGAGGCCAACATCCGTCACTTCGGCTCGACCGTCCGGAAGACCGCCGGTGACCTCACCGCCGTCGGCAAGGAGGGCGAGAAGTTCCGCCGCGGCCTCACCGACGTCGGTGACACCGCCGGGAAGGTCGGACTGGTCGCCGCGGCCGGGCTCGGCGCCACCGTGAAGGCGGCCATGGACTGGGAGTCCGCCTGGGCGGGCGTCTCCAAGACCGTCGACGGCTCGGCGACCCAGATGGGCAAGCTCGAGGGCCAGCTGCGCGAGCTCGCCCGGACGATGCCGGCCACCCACCAGGAGATCGCCGCCACCGCTGAGGCGGCCGGTCAGCTCGGCGTGGCCCGAGACGACGTCGCAGCGTTCACCGAGATCATGGTCCAGCTCGGCGAGACCACGAACCTCACCGCCGACGAAGCGGCCACGTCCATCGCCCAGTTCATGAACGTCATGAAGTCCACCGGTGACGACGTCGACGAGATCGGCAACACACTCGTCGACCTCGGCAACAAGGGCGCGTCCACCGAGGCGCAGATCCTGAACATGGCGCAGCGGCTCTCCGGCGCCGGATCCCTGGTCGGGGCCACCGAGGCGGACGTCCTCGCGCTCGCGTCGGCCATGGCGAACCTCGGGATCCAGTCCGAGCTCGGCGGCGGCGCGATCCAGCGGGTCTTCACCGGCATCTACCAGAAGGCGGCACAGGGCGCCGACGGGCTGACCGGGTTCGCCGAGGTGGCCGGCATGACGGCGCAGGACTTCGCCGACCAGTGGGCCAACGACCCGATCCGCGCGTTCGACGCGTTCCTCCAGGGCCTCGGCCGGATCAAGGAGTCCGGCGGGAACGTCGTCGGCACCCTCGATGACCTCGGCATCAAGGGCACCCAGAACCTCCAGGTGATGCTCCGCCTCGCCGGCGCCGGGGACATGCTCACCACCACCCTCGACCAGTCGAGCAGCGCGTGGGAGCAGAACACAGCGCTGACCGACGAGTACGGCAAGCGCGCCGACACCACGGCCGCGCAGGTGCAGGTCGCGTGGAACCAGATCAAGGACGCCGCGATCGAGTCCGGCAGCGCCATCCTTCCGGTCGTGGCCGAGGCTGCCGGGGTGGTCGGTGACCTCGCCACCGCGTTCGGCGGGCTGCCCGGCCCCGTGAAGGCGTCCGTGACCGGCCTCGCTGGCGTCACCGCGGTTCTCGGGGGCGGCTTGTGGTTCACGGCCAAGACCATCAACGGCGTCGCGACCATGCGGTCTGCGCTGGCCGACCTCAACGTCACCGCCGACGGCACGAAGTCGAAGCTCGGCGGGCTCGCGACCGCCGGGACGGTGGCCGCCGGGGTCTACGCCCTCTCGGGGGCGGTCGTCGCGCTGGCCAACAGCCTGGACGAGTCGCTGCCCGGGCTGGAGACGCTGCAGGGCCGGCTGATCGACCTGGCCAGCACGCCTGCCGGGTTCTCGGTCAGCCTCGGGCAGGAGTTCGACTCCCTCGGCGCCTCGATCGACCGGCTCGCCGACCCGTCGAAGTGGCAGCAGCTCAACGACATGGCCGGCTCGTTCAACGACGCCATCCTCCCAGGCGACGCGCGCGACAAGGGGGTCCGTGAGGCCACGAAGGAGATCGACGCCCTCGACTCCGCGCTCGCCTCGCTCGCGACGAGCGGGAACGGCGACATGGCCGCCGACGCCCTCGACCGGCTCATCGAGGCGTACGGACTCACCGGCGACCAGGCGGAGTGGCTCCGCTCCCAGCTCCCGAAGTACGACGAGGCCCTCGCCGGGGTCGAGAACCAGGCGAAGCTCACCGGCGGCGCCACCGACGACATGGCCGGCGCCACCGACGGTCTCGCCGGGGCGGTCGGCACCGCGACCGCCGAGGTCGAGGACTTCGGTGACGTGCTCGACCGGCTCAACGAGAAGCTCTCGGGCCGCGCCGACATGCGCTCCTACGAGGCCGCGATCGACGACTTCACCAAGTCGATCAAGGAGAACGGCAACACCTTCGACATCAACACCGAGAAGGGCCGCACCAACCAGGCGCAGCTCGACAACATCGCCTCCACCGCGCTGAAGGTCTCCGAGAACATGGGCCGGGCCGCACGGCAGAAGTTCCTCACCGGCGCCATCCAGGACCTCCGCACCATGGGCGAGTCGATGGGCGTGCCCAAGTCGGAGATCAACAAGCTCATCGCGCTGCTGCGCGAGGCCAACAACACCAACGTGAAGCCGAAGATCGACGTCGACACTGCTGCCAGCATGGCGAAGATCCAGGCGGTCCGGAACTCGATCGAGTCGCTCCGGGACCGCAACCTCACCATCACCACCGTCCACAAGGTCGTCGGGAACGCCGCCGACGCCCTGCCCTACCGCGGTGAGGCCGACGGTGGGGTCCTCAGCTTCTACGCCAACGGCGGGATGCGCGAGCAGCACATCGCCCAGATCGCACCGGCAGGATCGTGGCGGGTCTGGGCCGAGCCCGAGACCGGGGGCGAGGCCTACATCCCTCTCGCCCCGGCGAAGCGTGAGCGGTCGATCGACATCTGGGAAGAGGTCGGCGCCCGGCTCGGCGTGCAGTTCGAGCGGTTCGCCGCCGGCGGGGCCACCGGCGGGAAGAAGCGGAAGCGCCGGAGCGCGTCCGGCGGTCTCGACAGCCCCATGGACCTCACCCCTACCGAAGAGGAAGAGGCCCGGGCCGCCGAGGCCGCGCGGCTCTACTACGAGCAGCTCGCGACGGCTGAGCGTGAGCGCGAGCGCGCCGAGCAGCAGCGGATCGCGATCGCAGAAGCCACGCTCGAAGGCCAGCAGCGCGCCTGGGACATCGCCACGGACGCCGCCCAGGCGCAGGTCGACGCCGCGCAGTCCATGGTCGACGCCGTCCAGAACTCGATGCAGCGCATCGGTGAAGCCGCCACGTCTGCGTTCAGCGGGTCATGGTTCAGCGGCGGACGCGACCGCGGGCTGTGGACCGGAAGCGGCAGCGGCGACTGGCGTGCTCGCGGTCAGGCGGCGATCTCGGGGCTCGAGGAGCGCGACGCCCTGATCACCCAGCTGTCCGGGCTCGGGCTGACCGGCCCCGCTCTGGAGGACCTCCTCGGGAACCAGGACAACGCCGGGATCGCCGCCATGATCAAGGCCGGAGAGATCGGGGACTACGCCGCGATGTTCGCCCGCTTCCAGCAGCTCCAGCAGTCGGTCTCCCAGCACGCCGGGATCGCGGGCTACGGCGCTGAGTACGGTGCGGCGCAGGCGGTCATGGCGCAGGCCACCTCCCAGCTCGCGGCGCTCACCGCCGCCATCCAGGCCGCCCGGCCGATCACCGTGCTGGAGGCCGTGTCGGCGCAGGCCACTGCCCAGGAGCTGGCGCGACTGCTGGCGATGACGGGGTCCGGATGAAGCCCACGACGGGCGTGCAGCTCGGAGACGTCCGGCTCTATGCCTACGACGAGCCGGGGCGTGCCGACGAGTACGGCATCGAGTGGGGTCTGCTCAAGCTCGACGGGTGGTTCGACGGCTGGGAGGGCACCGCCGCGGTCGACCAGCGCGCCCAGGCTGATGGGGCGTGGGTGTCCCCGCAGTACGCCGGCCCCCGCGTCGTGCACCTCACCGGCCGCATGGAGGGGTCGTCCTGGGACGCGATCACCCAGGCGTGGGACCGGCTGCTCGCCCAGACTCCGTTCCGGCAGCTGGCGACGCTGCTCGTGTCGACCGGCGAGGGCGCCGTGCCGGAGATGACGGCGCTGGTGCGGCAGCACGAGAAGCCGCTGCTGGACCGCACCGCGAAGCCGCGGCGACTCGGCAACCGGGCGGCGAAGTTCTCCCTGTCGCTGGTCGCGCCGGACCCGCGCCGGTACGACTCGACGGCCCGGATGGTGTCGCTGGTGCTGCCGCTGCTGTCCGGCGGTATCGCCCCGCCGCTGACGCCGCCGTTCACCGTCACGGGCTCCACCACGAAGTCGCAGGCCACGCTGGTCAACGACGGCACCACCGCCACCCTGCCGGTGATGATGGTGGTCGGGCCGTGCCCGCCGGCGACGATCGCGAACCTCACCACCGGCGCGGCGCGCCGAGTCATCGACGCCGTCCCGGCCGGCCAGACGCTGGTCATCGACGAGCTCAACGGCACTGCCACCACCGGCGGCCAGGCACGCCGCCTCCTGGGGACCCCGCTCGGGCTGGTCCCGGGCACCAACGAGATCGCGTTCTCCGCCGACGGCTACGACGCCGCCGCCAGCCTGTCGATCTCCTACCGCTCGGCGTGGAAGTAGGCGGGCGTGGAGATCGAGTGGTGGTCCGTCGACTTCAAGACCGGGCAGCGGTTCGCCCAGGTGCAGGTCCAGACGTCCGGGAAGCTGTCGAAGTTCATCAGCCTCGGCACCGAGACCACAGTCTCCGTGCGCTGCTCCCAAGACGGCGTCGAGCTGCCCGGGTGGAACGACGCCACCAAGAAGCGCCGCAGGATGCTGGTCGCAATCGACGCCGAGACTCGTCACATCGTGTGGGGTGGGATCGTGCGGCAACGGCGCAGCGGCACCGGCCCCTGGGTGATGTGCTCCCTCGACAGCCTCGAGCGGTACTTCAACCGCCGCTACATCAACCAGGCGTTCTCGTGGACGAACGCCGACCCCGCCCAGATGGCCGCCGATGTGCTCGCGCCGATCGCGGCCGAGCTCGCCCCGCTCGAGGTCCAGGCGACCATGACCGGCGGCAAGGTGAGCGGCTACTACGACACTAACGACAACATGCGGGTCGGGACGTTCCTCGGTGACCTGTCAGCGCTCTCCACCGGCATCGAGTGGACGGTCGACCTCGAGTGGGCCGACCCCGAACAGACACAGCTGCGGTACGTCACCCGCATCGCCCCACGCCTCGGCACGCCCGGAGGTGTCGCAGCCACCCAGTGGGCGATGCCCGGCTGCGTCACGGACTTCACCTACATCGAGGACGACGGCGAGGAGACCGGCGCCAACGACACCCTGGCCCTGTCCTCAGGGGAGGGCGACTCCAAGCCCCGGTCGACGCGCTACGAGGCCACCGACCTCCTCCAGCTAGAAGCCCGGTTCGAGCGTCGCTTCACGCCGGCGCCGTCGATCACCGACACCGCGACACTCGACCAGTACGCCGAAGCCGACCACGCCGCGACCCGCGAGGGCCTCACCCAGCTCACCCTCATCGCCAACCTCGACACCACGCCCCGGGTGAACCTCGACTGGTGGATGGGTGACGACATCGACGTCGCCCTGACCTGTGATCGGTTCCCACGCCGCGTCGGCGCTGACGGCTTCTGGGAGGCGGGATACACCGCCCGGCTGCGCACTGTGGGATGGGAACTCGACCTCGACACCCGCACCATCGTGCCCCGCATCAAGGAGGCCGACTGACGTGGACTCCCGCGGCATCGACACCGACCCCGGCTGGATCAACCGGAAGCTCCAGGCCCTGCAGCGGCAGATCGACGCGCTGCGCTCCGAGCGGCGCGCGTCCGCGACGACCGTGGGCACCGGCGGCCTCCGCATCGACGGCGGCGAGCTCGTCGCTGTGGACGCAGACGGGTCCGTCCTGTTCCGAGTCGGGACCCTCGAGCTCGGCGACCGCGGCACCGTCGCCTACCGCGACAACGGGAGCATCGCCTTCGAGATCCGCAAGCTCGTCGACGCCGCCTACGTCGGCCAGTCGGTCGCCATCTACGACGCCGGCGGCACCCGGGTGCTGGCCACCGAGGACCTCCTCGGCGGCCTGCGCAAGCCGTTCCTCGAGCACCCGTTCCAGCCGTACTCCGCCACGTCTGGCACCGCGGTCACGTGCGGCCCCTACGGCTGGGAGCGCACCACGAGCTCGACCAGCTTCGAGACGCTCTTCGTCTACGACGGGAAGCGGCAGAACCCGTTCCTCGACCTCAAGCTCGCCGCGAAGTGCTCCGACGGCACCACCGCCGGGGAAGTCCGCATCGTCGACCTCGCCACCGGCATCCCGCTCGGCGACTTCTTCAACCCGGACGCTTGGCTCGGCGTCATCGCCGCGGGCACCACGTCGTACGCCGTCATCGACCCCAGCCCCACCCAGGCGGTCGCGGCCGACGCCGGCGCACCGCAGGGCTACATGCGCCTCGGCGTCCAGGCGCGCCGTACCGCCGGCACCGGCTCCATCACCCTGTCCGTCCCCCAGGCCATCGGAGGCTGATCGAACATGCCGACCATCACCACCGTCGACGCCACCTGGGACACCGGCGTCACCATGGACGCCTCCGAGCTCCGCCGCGCCGACACGGCCATGTTCCTCGGCAACGGGGCCGACAACGGGGTCCGTAGCGGCATCGTGCGGCACGGCGACACCTCCCTCGCCGTCGCCGTCAACGGCTCCGACCAGGTCACCGTCGCCGCGGGCGCGTTCGTCATCGCCTCCGCGCTCGGCCTCGGCGTCTACCGCGGCTCCCTCCCCGCCGCGACGTCCGCGGTCGCACTGACCGCCCGCAACGGCACCAACCCCCGCATCGACCTTGTCGTCATCCAGGTCAACGGCACCAACGCCACCTTGAAGACCATCGACGGCAACCCCAGCTCGTCCCCCACCGCCCCGGCGCTGCCGGCGCAGCACATCGAGCTCGCCCGCCTGACCGTCCCGCAGGTCGGCGGCGGAGCAGTCACGGTCGACTCGTCCTGGCGCACCTACGCCACGGCCCTTGGTGGGACCCTGTACGTCGAGACCGCGGCCCGTTTGCCGGGTTCCGGGAACCAGAAGGGCCAGCGCGCCGTCGCGCTCGACACCGGTGTCGAGTGGGTCTGGAACGGCACAGCGTGGACCGGCGGGGTCGGCACCATCGGCTACGCCCAGCGCACCAGCAACCAAGGCGGGATCACGACCGAAGTCGACCTCACCGGCCTGTCCGTCACCGTCACCACCGGGGCGTCACGACGGATCCGGATCAGCGTGGAGATCTCCGCCGCTTCCAGCGTCGCCGGCGACGTCGTGAGCCTCCGCATCAAGGAGGGCAGCACCCAGCTGCAGTCCCGGGAAACCCACCTCGCGTCGGCGGCCGGATCCACTGGCCTCTGCGTCGCGTCCGTGGTGCTCACCCCCACCGCCGGCCCCCACACGTACAAGGCCGCCCTGGTCCGCGCCGTCGGCACGGGGACCGTTAACACGGCGGCTTCCGCCACGGCGCCGGCCTACATCCTCGTCGAGGACATCGGGGCCGTCTGATGACCCGTCGCAAGAACATGGTCTGGCTGTCCCGGGCCCGCATCTGGATGCTCGACAACCTTCCGCCCGGCGTGATCGAGCGTCCCGCCGAGTGGTTCCTCTCCATGCTGTCGATCGTGTCCGGTCTCGGCGGGCTGTTCGGGCCGGTCGAGCAGGCGTCGCTGCAGGCGCTGCTGCCTGACACGGTGCACCGCGGCTGGAACCTGTTCCTCGTGGTCGGCGGCATCGCGATGCTGTCCGGCCTCTCGTCCATCCGCTACGTGCCGCGGCGCTCGGGATACGTCATCACCCGGCTCCCCGGCTACCGGCTCGGCTGCCGTCTGCTCGGCCTCGCTTCCTTCGTCTACGCCGTCGCGCTGCTCATCGTGAGCGGGTTCCAGGCGTTCTACCCGGCCATGCTGACCCTCGCGTTCGGGCTGGTGTTCTCCGTCAGGCTCCTCACCCTCGCCGGCCGGGAGCAGTGATGGACGGCTTCTACGGGGATGCGGTCAAGACCGCCATCGGGGCCCTCCTCGGCGCAGGCGGCCTCGGTGCGGTGCTCGCCTACTTCAAGGATCGGCGCAAGTCGAAGGCCGACGGCGACGTCGCCGTGCAGACCGTCGAGCTGCAGGTCGACCACTCCCGGATGCAGAACCTCGAGCAGCGGTTCGCCCTCGCCGAGCGCGCCTGGGACGAGGAGCGCGAGTCCCTCTCGCGTCGTGTCGCCGCCGCCGAGGCGCGCGAGGCCGCGCTCGAGCAGGCGCTGGCGGAGCGCGACGCCAAGATCCGCGAGCTCGAGGCGCGGGTCGGCCGCGTGCAGAACGAGCTCATCGAGGTCACCCGCGAGCTGGCTGACCTCCGGAGCGACCGGCCCTGAAGCACCTCCGCGTCCTCATCGCCCAAGTCATCACCCGCACGTCCCGGATCTTCGAGCCGCTCTGCCCCGGCGGCTGCCGCCAGTCCGTCGACCGCTGCACCTGCCGCTGCCTACCACCCCTGCCGGACGAGCTCTTCGAGGAGTAGCCCATGGCCGAACTGCCCATCTCCCGGCAGCCGGCCTGTCGCTACTGCGACCACGAGCATCACGAGTTCACCCGCTGCCATGCGCTGCTCAACGCCGACGGCACCGCGCTGTGCCCGTGCCCACCGCACCGCCCCAACGGCATCTACGACTGAGGAGCCGACCATGCCCGACCCGAGGCTCGCCCGCCCCGCCTGGCGTGGCCGCACCAACGTCGACGCGCTGACCATCGCGTGCATCGAGCACGCCGAAGCGATCGGGGGCCACCAGTTCGTCGTCACACAGGGCTCCTACCAGGACGGTCACGGCGACCTCAACAGCGCCGGCACCCACGACCTCGGCGGCGTCGTCGACCTCCGCTGGTGCGGCCACCCCGCCTGCATCCGCGCTCTGCGGCAGGCCGGGATGTTCGCGTGGCACCGCACGCCGGCGCAGGGCCCGTGGGTCGACCACATCCACGCCGGTGTGCTCGACCATCCGCTGCTCGCCGCCGGTGCCCGGGCACAACAGCGCGCGTACCTCGTCGGCCGCAACGGGCTGGCGAACAACGGCCCCGACGACGGGCCCCGGCTCGACCCCATCCCGCGGCCCGTGTGGCCCTACTCCCCGGAGGACGACGTGACCCCAGAGGACATCGAGAAGGTGGCCGCCGCCGTGCTGGCCCAGCCCATGAAGGTGCGCCGCCCGGGCGCGAAGGACACCACGACGCTGTCCGTCGAGCAGGTGCTCCGGGAGACATTCCAGCGCGCGGAGCGGATCGACGAGGACGCGATCGCCCAGCGGGTCGTGAGTGCCCTCGGTCCGGTCGGCCTCGACCCCGAGGGCGTCAACGCCGACCAGATCGCCGCCGCGGTGAAGCAGGCGCTCCGCGAGGGCACCGGGGACTGACCGTGGCCCGCAAGGCGCCGCGGCGCGCGCTCGGCATCCACTCCTCCGGTCGCTTCGACCGCACCGACGCCTCCCTCGCCCGGTCGGTCAAGCGACTCCGCAAGGTCACCCGCGGCCGTCTGCTCCTCAAGCGCCGTGTCGCCTACGTCACCGGCACCGAGGCCTCCGGTCGCGGCTGGAAGACCATGAAGAACATCCTCGGCACCGACCCGCACTGGGACTACACGTGGATCAGCGGCCGCGGCGCCGGGGAGTGCTGGGCCACCTGGTCCACCCGCCACCTCGAGCTCGCCGGCGTCCCGTTCACCCGCAAGCTCACCACGATGACGTGGCGCCGCTCCCAGGCCTACGGCGGCAAGGAGGCCCCGCCCGTCGAGGCCCTTGTCGTGCCGCTCCGGCCGGTCGGCCGCCGGGGCCGCCGCACCGTCTACCTCATCGTGCTGCACGCCCCGCTCGACAACACCGAGCTGCGCGCCGAGATCTGGCGCGACGTCTGCCGCGGCCTCCGGATCCTCGCCACCGACATCCGCGCCGACGACCCGCACGCCGAGATCGTGTTCGAGGCCGACTGGAACAAGGACCACCGCCAGCCCGGCGAGCGCGCCCAGATCCAGAAGCACGTCGCCCGGCCGCTGCGGCTCGTGCAGGGCTGGGACGGCTCCCGCCCGGCCCGGGGCGGCACCCACGGCCGCCGGCTCATCGACGGCGTCGTCGCGTCCCGCCGCTTCCTCGGCTTCTCCACACCGTGGTGCTGGCTCACCGGCGACGACGCCTCGTCCGACCACCGTCCCTACGTCCACACCGTCCGGTTCCCGCTCCTCCCGCGGCGGGTCCGTGCACTCATCAACAAGGAGAAGCCATGACCCTGCTGCAGCGCATCGCGCGCGAGCCCAACGCCATCGCCGGCCTCATCGCCGCCCTCTACGGCGCGCTGGTCGCGTTCGGTGTCCTCGAGCTCACCGTCGCCCAGGTCGGCGCGTGCGTCGGCGTCTGGGGCGCCGCCGTGGCCGCCCTGCGCTGGCTGGTCACCCCGGCCGCGGAGGTCGTCGTGCAGCGCCATCCTGACGCCCGGATGCCCATCGCGGGCCCGGCCGCCATCGTCACGACCGGGACGCCCGTGAACGTCGCCCTCACCCCGCTGCCCGACGCCTACGGCCTGGAGGACTGACATGGCCGCGATCACCTCCGGCGAGATCCTGTTCAAGCGGTCTGTCAGCGCGGCCGCCGGCAACACGACGGCCCAGGCCGACCCGAACGCCTCCCTGGGTGACCAGATCAGCACGACCCAGTGGACAGGCGGCTCGCTCAACGACCTCTTCGACGACATCTCCGGCGCGGAGAACGCCGCCAGCGACGTGGAGTACCGGTGCATCTTCGTGCACAACTCCAACACCGCGAACGTCCTCGAGAACGCCGTGGTCTACCTCCAGTCCGAGGTCGCCGGTGGCGCCAACATCGCGATCGGCGTCGACCCCACCGCCGCCTCGGCCATCGGCGCAGCCACGGCCCAGGCGGTCACCGTGGCCGACGAGAACACGGCGCCCGCCGGCGTGACGTTCTCCTCGCCCACGACCGCCGGTGCTGGCGTGTCGCTCGGCAACATCCCCGCCGGGTCCTGCCGCGCGTTCTGGATCCGCCGCACAGCGACCAACAGCTCAGCGCTGTCGTCCGACGGCGTGACCCATCGCGGTGGCCGGCGACACCGGCTCGCTCTGACCCAGGAGGGAACGTGGCCACGTCTGTCGCCCGAGCTTGCGCTGACAACAGCCTCATCCTCGTCCAGATCAACGACTGGGGTGAGCAGCACGGCACCAACGCCACCGTCACCCCGTCGCTGTCGGCCGGCGCAGAGGCGCTGCGCTGGTAGGTCGACTCGGTCCGACTCGGGGCCCGCCGGCACCGTCACGGTGGGCCTCACCGCACCGACTGCCCTGCGCTGGGTCATGGTCGGCTTCGAGATGCTCGCGGCGTCGACCCCCAGCACCACCCCAGTCTCCACGACCCGCTCGACCACCTGGCGAGTCCGGGCACGCGTGACCTCGCCCCGGGCAACGACCTGGCGCACCCCGGCCACCAGCGCCTCACAGCGCGTCGCACTCTGGGACACCCGCATCGCCGTCGCCGCTACACGCTCGAGCACCTGGCGCTCGGCAGCGCAGGCGTCCGCCTCTCGATCGACAACATGGCGCGTCCGATCGGTCGTCGCTGCCCAGCGGTCGAGCTCGTGGAACGTCGCCGGCGCCCAGACGCAGGTCACCGCCACCAGGTCGACGACGTGGCGGGTCCGCGCGCAGGCCGCTGCCACCCGGTCGACGACATGGCGTGCGACGGCGGCCGCCTCCACCGTCCGCTCGTCGACGTGGGACACCCGGCAGGCGGTCACTGCTACCCAGTCCTCGACGTGGGATGCTCGCGCCGCGGTCAGCACGACCCGGTCGACCGCCTGGGACTCCACCGCCCGGATCAGCCGGGCGCTCGCCGCGAGCTGGGACGCCCGCACGCAGGTCGCCAGCCAGCGGTCGAGCACATGGAACGTCGACTCCACCATGGACTCGGTGTCCACGACTCGGGCGACGTCGTGGCGCACGCTGGCCAAGCCGGCGGGCCTGCGCGCGGCCGCGTGGGACACTCGCGCCCTGACCAGCAACACGCGGTCGACGACATGGGACGTGCGCACCACGGCATCGCTCACCAGGTCGACGTCGTGGCGGACCTGCGTGCTGGTCACACCCCAGCGGGCGTCCTTGTGGCGCACGCTCGCGCGCACGAGCACCGAGGCCGACGCCTCCTGGCGGGTCTACTCCGACCTTCTCGCTCCGGCCCTCGCCCTCGGCCCCGTGCGCCCGCCGCGCTTCACCGCCACGGCGACCACCACCGCGCCCGGGCTGGCAGCCGGCGCCGTACCCCAGCCCACCACCAGCACCGGCACCGTCCGGCCGCCGCGCTACCAGGCAGGAGCCACCCCATGACCTACCTCGCCGGAGATGACGTCACCTACACCCGCGCCGTCGTCGACCAGAACGGCGGCACCCTGGACGTAGGCACCGCGGTGGTCGCGAAGAACTTCGCCGGCGACACCGTCGCGATCGACGCCGCATGGAACGGGCCTGCCGTCGACCTCCCCGGACGCCCCGAGGGCAGCGTGGCCACCACCCGCGACCTGGCCGTCCCACTTGCCGCCCTGCCGTCCGGCCTGTGGGGCCTCTACCTGCAGATCACCGGCGCCGAGGACGTGTTCCTCGGGAACGTCTACATCCAGTAGCCGCGCGCACCGTCCAGACCGCTCCCTCACAGAACGGATCAGCACACATGGCCTTCACCTCCGCTCAGCTACTCGGCGCCCTGCTGACCATCGACGGACGAGCCACCGAGGGCGGCATCATCGAGCTCCCCCCCAACACGCGGCTGCTACTCGACGTCTTGGTAGAGCAGTCCACAGCCGGGGATCTCTACGACGGACTGTCGAGACTCACCCCGGACGTACTGGCCGACATCGAGGCGGCCGCCTCTTTGGGCGCCACCAACGACAGCGCGACCGCTTCGTTCGTGAACGACCTCGGCTCCGCGACCAGGACCGCGCTGCTGACCGCTCTCGCAGCCAAGTCGACCCAGACGACCGTGGAGACGGGACGCCTCTCCGTGAGCAGCCTGGCGGCCACGATCTCGAACGCCGTCTCCGCCGCCGTTGACCCGCTCGGGCAGGCCGCTGTGTACGCCGCCGGCCTCCGCTCAACCCTCAACGCAGGCCAGACCAGCGGCTTCTTCGTCATCGGGGACTCCACCGGCAACGAGACCACGGAATGGCCCAACCTTCTCGCGGCAGCAGTCGCAGCAGACCACCCCGAGCTCACGGTCCGACGTGTCCTGTGGGACGACGCCGCCCAGGACAACAACATCCCGATCACGTTGCAGACCGGCATCACGGGGCTCCAGTACCTTGACTGCTCCAGCGGGGCCGCCACCCGCGCACTTCCCCTCTCGGAGTCGCCGCACACCACTGGAGTCGTCGACGTCCGGGTCAAGGTGCGCATGGTCGACTGGACGCCCGCCGCACACGCCACCCTCGTCGCCCGGGAAGGCGGCGCGACGAAGCGGTCGTGGTACTTCGGGGTCCACACCTCCGGCAAGCTCGCGTTCTACTACTCCGCGGACGGCAGCACCCTCGTGACCGACCGGCTGTCCTCGGTCGCGGTGAGCGCTACGGACGGGGACACACTGTGGGTGCGTGCCGTGTTCACGCCGTCGTCGACGATCCGCTACTACACATCCCCGGACGGCGGCACTTGGACCCAGCTCGGGACCGGCGTCACCATTAGCGACACCCCGGCGCTGGGAACCGTCTACAACGCGGCGCAGCCCTACGAGCTCGGCGGCAGGCAGGGGGCCATCGGGTCCGCCGACGCGCGTATCTACGAGGTCGACGTCCGCGACGGAGAGGGCGGCAAGCCGATCGTCCCCCGACTCCCCGCGCTGTGGGGTGCGACGGCGAGCAACGCCGCGCAGGTCGCCGGCGCACCCGTCTTCACGCTCGTCAACGGCTCCCACCCCGGCGCAGACATCGCCTACTGGACCCAGGCTCGCGTCGACAAGGCCCTCGCGGGATGGGGGCAGCGGCTCGGGTTCGTGTCGCTGGGCCACAACGAGCTCGCCCACTCCGGCCCGACGTTCGTGTCTCGGTACGCCGCCCTCCTGGCGAGCATCAAGACCAGGTGCCCCGGTGTGCCGCTCGTCGCCCTGACGCAGAACCCGCAGAAGTCGCCGCGGGTGGCCGACTACATCACTGCGCAGGCGACAAGGCGCTCAGACATCATCGCTGCCGCCGCATCGGCTGGAGCTGCCAGCGTCGACACCTATGCCGCGTTCGAGGCGGCCGGAACCGGCTCCACGGTCAACAGCTCGGACGGCGTCCACCCGACCACCACAGGGTCCGAGCTGTGGCGCGACGCCGTGCAGACCGCTCTGCTGCTTGACTAGGCAGGAAGCTCCTCCTATCCGGGATCTGTGGGTGAAGATGTCCCCTATGAGAAACCGGGGGACCATTACGCTGCTCATCGGCCTCTTCGTAGGTATGGTCGTCGGCGCAGCGTCAGTCACAGCGGCTACGTCAGCGAGTCGCGCGAGGGAACATCAGACCGTGAAGGTCTGCGTCGGCAAGCGCTCGGCTGTGGTCAGCGCGAAAAGCAATGGCCGCTGCTCCAGCTCCACCAAGACCGTGAAGATCAACACCACCGGACCCACGGGGCCCGTCGGCTCCACGGGGGCCACGGGGGCCACGGGGGCCACCGGTGCCGCCGGGGCCAGCGGGGCCGCCGGAGCAGCCGCAACCACCCCGGGCAGCCGAACCGTGGGGGCTCTCGACTTCAGCGTCGGCAACCTGGTCATCGCCGTCGCTGGCGACTCGACCGGAAACGACGACGATGAATGGGTCGCAAGCATGAGCCGTGCACTCGCCGGCCGCTACCCCGAACGCCGAATCGACTACCGCACGTGGAACCACAACGCCCAGGCCTACAACACCCCAGTGACCATCAACGATGGCGTGACCGGCGGTCCCAAACTGACGGTCTACAACGGCTCTGTCCCGGGATCGTCCCTCGAGTATCACTCAGCTCGAGTCGACGCCATGTTCCCAGCGCTGGTCGACCTGCTGTTCGTCAACACCGGCCACAACTATCAAGCCGCCCAGCCGAACGCCTACCTCGCGGCAATCAGCAACTTCGTCGACCAAGTCCGTAGCACGTCGCCCGAGGTCGAGGTCGTCGTATCGAGCCAGAACCCCTCTTTCTCCGACGCGAGTTGGCCAGCTGCAAATGTCCAGGCTCACGCGCTGCGCCTTGCCGCGCTCCGCAACAACGCAGCAACCGCGGGGTACGGTTACGTCCCTGTCTACGAAGCGTTCCGTGCAAGGGCCGACGGCGGCCGATCGCTGGTCTACCCCGACGGCGTCCACCCGACGCCAGAAGGCTCTGAACTCTGGACCACTCAGATCACGGGATACCTCGACCAGCTGTCCTACCGCAACTAGCCGCCAGCAAGAGACTCAGCTCGCCCGTCCTCCACAGCGAGGACGGGCGGGCTTCCTGCATGTCCGACCCACCACGCACACTGGGCCTCGTGACCAGGCGCACGACCCACACCTACTACGGCTTCGACATGCCCGGCGAACACCGCGGCGAGCTCCGCGCCTGGGCCCTCGACGACGACACCGGCGACTGGTGGGGCCTGTGCCAGTACCGTGTCACCCCCAGCGAGCAGATGCTCGGCTGGATCCACGAGACCCAGCTGCGCCGCGACGGCGATCTCACCGACGAGGATGGGCGAGTCGGCTAGCGGCAGAAGCCGTGCACCACCAGCCCGTGGTCCACACCGAACACCGCCTGCTCGATCGCCCGATCCGTAAGCCGCTGCCCGGCGTACCGGGTCAAACCGTCCACGGTCACCACGACGTGATGCGCGATCACCCCGGCCGGCGCCGCGCCCGTCCAGCAACCGTGCTCGGCGACCAGCGCCTCAGCCGAACCAGACGGCATGGGACGTGAGTACGACACCTTCTCCTGCGACAGCACACCGAACAGCAGCGTGACGCCCATCGCCAGCAGGACGAGCAGGTTGCGGCCGAACGTGACGGCGATGGTGCGACCGAGGGGACTAGGCATGTGCCTATACTAGGCACGTGCCTACCCCCTTGTCTAGTCATGTGCCTAGTGCGGTCCGCCGTAGTCTTGCCACCATGCCTAGTGTCCCGCCGCTCGTCGCCGCGAAAGAGATCGGCGACATGCTCGGCGTCAGCCGCCAGCGCGTCACCCAGCTGGCGGCCATACCTACCTTCCCGGCGCCCGTCGCCGTGCTCAGCGTCGGCCGCATCTGGCTCCGTGAGGACATCGTGGCCTGGGCCGAACAGAGCGGCCGCACTCTCGCCGACGAGGCCTGACTCAGTGTCGGTGCCCTCGCGTACGGTCCTCGACATGCAGGAGCTCACGGACGACGAGATGGCCATCCTCGACTTCGAGCGCGGCTGGTGGAAGTACCCCGGCGCCAAGGAGACCGCGATCAGGAAGCGGTTCGACCTCAGCGCCACGACCTACTACGCCCGGCTGAACCACCTCATCGACAAGCCCGAGGCGCTCGCCGCCGACCCGATGAACGTCCGCCGGCTGCGGCGGCTGCGCTCGGCCAGGCAGAAGCAGCGGTCCGCGGGCCGTCGTCGCCTGGACGCCTGAGCGGCTTCGAGCGGTTCAGAGCGCCTTTCGACCAGCGAATGTGTGTAGACATGTGAGTCATTCCGGCATCACCGGTCCGGAACGCAGAACCGCCCGCCACCTGTTCTCGCAGGTGGCGGGCGGTTTCTTGCTGGTGGAGCTGAGGGGATTCGAACCCCTGACCTTCTCATTGCGAACGAGACGCGCTACCAACTGCGCCACAGCCCCATGCGCCCCAAGGCGCGCGAAAGGAAAGATACACGAGCCCCCGGAGGCGGACCGAATCGGCCCGGGAGGGCTCAGGCGCCGCTGGCCCGCCGGGTCTCGCCGGCCTCGCGGACCGCCTTCGCGGACTGCTCGGCGGAGCGGGCGAGGGCGGAGTCCTCGTCGTTGTGGCCGCTCGACCAGACCCCGGTCGAGTCGAGGTCGATCGTGGAGACCGTACGACGCTGCGCGGCCGGCTTGCTGACGTAGGTCGGCAGCGTGGTGGGCACCATCTCCCAGCCGCCGACGACCGGCACCTCGCCCGTCGTCACGGCCGGCGCCTCTGCGGCAGCCACCTCCTCGACGGTGCGCGGCAACGGCGGCTCGGGCGCCACGGACGGCACCTCGCCGGTGAGCTCGGCGTCCTCTACCTCGGGCTCGACCGCGGGGATGTCCCCGACCTCGATCGCGGACCATGCGGCGCGCTGGCGCCGCTCGGCGCGCACGGACACCCGGCAGGCGACCAGCCA
>CAZDAO010000002.1:0-67973 GCA_964503015.1 uncultured Nocardioides sp.
AGCGCGCTTCGTTCACACCGAAGAGGTCACTGGTTCGAACCCAGTATCGCCCACCCGAGAAACCGCAGGTCAGGGGCCGATTTTCACCTTGGAGATCGGCCCCGTGCCATGTACGTGCCAGATTCGGATCGACAAAGGCAGCGCTGCGCCGCAGCGGAAGCGGATGGATAGCTGTGGTCCCGAAGCGCCGCGGTGCGAGCAATTCGGGTTGTGCGTGGCCTCGAGCAGAGTGATACCCGACACACCGGGTTCTCTCTGACCGCCCGCCGTCGAAGGCGCGTCAGACCGCGCCTCGGTGCGTTCCCATTCAGGTCTTTGGGCCTGCCGGCCCACATGCGCCACTCTGCATCGCCAGACTGTCGACGAGTGGGAGACGCGCTTTCGAGAGGACATGGCCGAGCCCAACTACAGGCCAGGCAGGTCAGCGGGCCGGGACAGCGCGTGTTCTCACCGGCGAACGGTGGGGATGGGCCTGAGCGCGGCCTCGAGCTCGTCCAGACGGATGCGGATCGGCCGTGTGCCGCACTGGTAGGCCGGGATCGTGCCGTCGCTGATGCGTCGACGAATGGTCCGCGTGGAGAGAGACATGATCTGGGCGGCCTCATCGAGGCTCACGTAGACGGGTAGCTGCTTGGTCGTGCGCATCATTCACTCCGCCATCGCTGGATCATGAGGACCTATGTGCGGCTAGGGGTCTCCTGAAGTCACGAGTGAGTGCATCGCCGGGCGGGACTGGTAGTGCCGGCCCGGGGTGCGCCGGGTGAGTGTTTCGGTCGCTTCAGACCGTCTCGCCGATACTGCGAACGCGACCGTTGGTGGGACACCTGTCGTTCTCGCAGATCCGTCGCATCTCCGTGCGTGGTCCGGCCTCACCGACCGTGTCTGTGGCGACCGTGCGCACGACCGTGACAGGGGCTCCGCAGGTGGCGCAGGGTTCCGTGCTGTCCATGACACCAACAGTAGGTCCGATGGCACCGAGCTTCTGGCCTCTCCACCGGCGAACCGGGGCACCGCCAGGCTGTTGGAGTCCCAGTCACCGGAGTGGCGACATGCCAGCAACCCGAACGTTTGGGCTTCGTGGAGCCCGCTCCGGCGTGGTTAGGGTCGCGCTCGGCGAACACGGTCGGCGCTGGCTCGCAGAGTCCTCATTGCCGCCGTCGTAGGGAAGGGCAGAGAGAACCAGGTCACTGGTGGCAGTCGTGATCGCACCGGCGGCGGTCGCGGCCTGCACAGCGGTGTGGCTCGAGGCCCTGAGTGCGGCGATCACCGGCACCGGTGCGGGCACGGTTCGCCCGGCGTGAATGTCGAGGGGTGACACCCACGCCGTGTCGCCGTCAACGGCGATGGGGACTCGCCCGGCTTCGATGTCATTCTGCGCGCGGTGGGACATCACTCGAGCATGGCCCGACAGCCCGGGGGTCGCGCTCTTTTCGTCGACGACGTGGGCAAGCTCGTCGCAGTGACGCATGGCTGCCAGAAGCGCATGGAGGCCCTCGGCGGCTCCGGGACGTGTGCAAATCGTGTTGGAGGTAGCGCGTGTGCTGCCGTCTTGCGTGAGCTCGCGGACAGCAGCCCGGAGTTCGCCCGCGGCGAGCAGGAGCGTGTCGTCTGGGTGGGCATGAGTGGGCGTGAGGTCGTCCCATCGCCCGCCGAGGTCACTCCATGCGGCACCGGACCGGCCGATGGCCTCGACGAGTCGGCCCGGAACGTATCCCTGTGGCTGAGCAGTCGCAGCGTCCAGGAGGGTCAGTGCGGATCCGGCGATGAACGCTTGGGTGCGAATGACCAGCACGATGTTCTCCGGCCAGTCGCCGCGCGCAAGCCCTCGGTGAGCTTCGATGTCCCAGCGGGCCAAGGCGAGGTCTAGTCGGCTTGCAGATGTGGGGTCGTCGCGGTGCTCCATGTTGATCAGAGGAGTGAACTGTCGTCGGTTGACGTAGCTGGCGGCGGCGGACTCGGCAGCTCCGATCCGACGGACCCACTCCGTGGTCGGCGCGACGGCGTACGGAATGCGTTCGTTCGGAGCCCTTAGGGGGCGTGGTGTGGCATCGGCCATGTCGTGACGTGTACGACCAAACGCGAGCAGCGCAACGGACACGGCGTGCGTCGCGACATAGACAGCGTGGAGGAGCCGCGCTCGCGCCGCTTCGAGGTCGTCTCGTGCCGCGGGGGTGGGCGGACCGTGGTGGGCGAAGCGTTGAGTGAGGTGAGCTGCGCGCGAGAGCGTGTTTGCCATCTCCGTCAGGCGCCTATCCGGAGGGGTCGGCCCCGGCCAGCGCTTGGTCGAGAGCCGACGGGAGACGCCGACGCTGATCACGTCGAGACGGTCCATGCACGAGGCCGGGCGGACCGCATTATTCAGGCCAGCGGCTGGTGTCGGCACCGGTTCGGGAAGGACCTCGGGCATGGCCTGCCACATGCTGCCGGCTGCGGAGATTAGCCTGGGCCAGGCATGGAGGAGCGGTGCTGCGTCGTACTCGCAGACGTCCATCAGCAGGAGGCGTGCGTGCCGGTCGACGTCGAAGAGCAGCTCCCCAATGCTGCGCTGGTCGGATACGTGGGCGAAGGCGTCAAGGTCGAACAACTCACTGTCGGCGCGGTCGTACGTTGGATGCACCGCGTCGGTCTCCGGGTTGGTCTCCGGACTCGTCGCCGGGTCAGTCATGCTCACCAGGTGACGCGGTCGGCGTCGCGGATGAGGTCGCACAAGACGACGACGAGATCGGCAACGTTCGGGAGCGCGTCCGTCCCTATCGGCAGGTCGCGCGTCAGGCGCTCTGCCGTCCGGAGCAACGTGGGAACGCTGGTGGGGTCGCTGCGGTCCACCAAGGCGGCGGACCGTCCCGAGTGCAGTGTGTGGCATGCCTGCGCCCGGAGGAGGTAGATGCCGAGGCCGAGATCCATGCGTGGCGGATCCGGCTGCGAGCTGGCGCAGGTCTGTTCGTAGGCGTGGTCGAGCAGCGCGACGATCTCGTCGAGCGCAGTGTGTCGGTGCTCGTCCCCGGTGTGCTGCGTGGTCATCTCTGAAGCCTCCGGGAGAAGGACCAGGCTCGCGCCGACCTCGGCGAACCTGTGCGAGGCGTCGAGCGACCAGACCGCCTGTGGATAACTCGATGCCGGGCCGCGGGCGAACACACACTGGTCATGCGCACCTAGGGACACAGACCGCTCGGTGCGTTCAGCTCCAATCCTCGTCGACCCATGAAGTTCCGCGGGGAGCAGCACAACCCGATAGGAGGCGACGTGAACCGGTTTCCGGATCAACTTCTGCGCCTGGTGCTGAACGGACCCTCGGTGCTGGCGAGCCTCGTGACCTACCTGATCATCCTGGCGTCCCTGCCGGATGCGATCACGCTGCCCGCACTCGTGGTTCTCGTCGTGGCGATGTTGATACCCGCCTCCAGCCGAGCCGAGACGGTGGTGGTGCGAGTGGTGACCCGGTCGCGGCCGGCGTCGTCCGACGAACTCGCAGTCTGGGCGCGCATCGAGGCTCTGGTGAACCCCATTGGTGTTCGAGTCGGAGCGGTCGACGAGCGGTGTGTGCTCGTCAGACGATTCCCGCAGTCGTGTGCCGCCCCGGTGACGCACGCGGCTCGGACATCAGTCGTGGTCTCGCCGCTCGTGTTGCATCGCTTGGCCACCCATCAGCTCTCTCCAAGAGTGCTCGCGTGCGAGGTGGCCAGCAAGCGCGTCAGTCACCACTACGCCGCGCAGCGCGGCGCCGTGGGTGGA
Organism: uncultured Nocardioides sp.; assembly: GCA_964503015.1. Lineage (GTDB taxonomy): Bacteria > Actinomycetota > Actinomycetes > Propionibacteriales > Nocardioidaceae > Nocardioides. The sequence continues at coordinate 3,733 of CAZDAO010000002.1, forward strand.
TGGGTCATGACGCTGCCGATCCGGGTCTTGGTCGTCGGTCTCAATCCGCTGCTCCGCAGGATGTTCGGATGGGCTCCGTTCCGCGTGGCGTGGCAGCTGCGCGTCGTGTTCGGGGCGATCGGCGTAGCCGACGGAGTCGCAAGGGGTCGAGCATGGGTTGGGATCGCAGCCGGTGTGCTGGTGCTGTTCAGCTACCTCGTGCCCGCGGCGCGGGGCGAGGTCGCGCGGCGAGCCGCATCGCAGGCCGACATCGTCCGTAGCGCGGCCGCTCACAGCCAGGGCCTGCTCGGTGCAGCGCCACGCCCCGGCCACCTCGCCGAGACCGATGGCCCGCAGCGGGTTGCGTTGCCTGCGTCGACCGAAAGCAGGCCCTTTGCCGATGCCAGCCACCGCCCTCGCTTGTATCTCGTGCGGACTGAGTAGCCCGCCCGGGCCGGCCCTACCGTCCTTGGGCTCAGCGCCTTGATGACGGCAACGCCGGCATCCGTCCCCGCGCCGACGGCTCGAGAAGGGAGGCGGCATGCAAGCGATCGACCGGCCACCTGCCCGCGCGGGCACGCTGCCTTCCTTGCCTCTTTCCTGTGGGCGCAGATGGGAGCACAATCGCGTCAAGGCGATCATGTCTCACTTCATCGGGGGAGTGGACCGCCGCCGGGTAAGGGAGGCCCTCGGTAGTGCGACTCCTTGCGCCCCTGCTCGGTGCCTGTGGATAACCGTTTCGCTCCGGCGCAATCGTCGTAGTTTGCGATGTGATAGGCGCGAGATGAACGCTCCGCCTCGACTCCGACCATAGGTGGTCGGAGGACTCGGGAGGAACTGAGCAGCGATGTCGGTGGATGCAGACCGCAAGTCCGGTCCGGACGCGCGCGCGAGCGTGCCCGCGACGGGTTCTGCACCGAGCCCGTTGCCCAAGATCAGGGTCCGTCGTCGCCCGTGGCTGTTCGCGTTGATGGCGGCACTCGTGGCCGCCGGTGGACTGCTGGGGGCGTACGCCTACACCTCGCTCGACCGTACCCAAGCTGTCTTGGTCCTCGCCGACGACGTCGCTCGGGGTGCCGTGATCGAACAGTCGGACATGTCTGTGGTCCGGCTGAGCGTCGATCCGGCGCTGTCGGCCGTGGCGGCGGCGGACCAGTCCCGGATCGTGGGGCGCCGCGCCGCCGTTGACTTGTGGGCCGGCACCTTGATCACCGAGGACTCGGTCGCGGACTCCGTGGTCCCCGTCGCCGGTCAGTCGATTGTCGGTGTCAGTCTGACGAGCGCCCAGATGCCGTCGGAGCCGCTCCATGCCGGCGACCAGGTGCGGCTCGTGCTGACCCCGGAGGGCGCCGAGGGCGCAGGAGATGCCGCGCAGACGTTGCGCACCATCGACGCGGCTGTGGTCAACGTGTCCCGCGTCCCCGAGACCGGGAGCACAGTCGTCGACGTCACGGTGGCCGCGGACGAGGCCGCCGAACTGGCCGCAGTGGCGGCCCGGGGTGGTGTCGCACTCGTGCTGGACACGCGGGAGAAGTGACATGGCGCTGGTCGTGGTGTTCTCCGCCGGCGGGTCGCCCGGCGTGAGCACGACGGCACTGGCGTTGGCATTCGCCTGGCACCGACCTGTCCTGCTGGTCGATGCAGACCCCAGCGGCGCATCAGCAGTGTTCGCCGGCTATCTGCGCGGAAGCCAGGCGCCGGGCGGCGGACTGATCCGTCTGGCGCTCGCACAGCGCGACGGAGACCTGGCCGAGGTCCTCCCGCACGAGACACTGGTCCTTGACCCACCGTCGCACCACCCGCCCCCCGACGCGTCATCGGCCGCAGGGGCGGGGTCGGTGTGGTTCCTCGCTGGCATCCGCGATCACCGCCAGGCGCCCAGCGTGGTGCCCCTGTGGGAGCCGTTGGCCGAGCAGCTGCGAGCAATGGACGACCAGGGGCAGGACGTGATCGTCGACGCCGGCCGACTCGGTGTCGCCGGATGGCCGCGCGAACTAATCCTCGCCGCCGACCTCTCCCTCCTGATGACCCGGACCTCCCTGCCTGCGCTGGCGGCCGCGCGTTCATACGCCGACATGCTTCGCGAGGACTTCGCGGCCCTCGGGGGAGGCCATCGCGTAGGGATCATGGCCGTCGACGAATGTCATCGCTGGCCGATCCATCAAGTCGCGGTCTCGCAGGTGCGGCCCTACACGCCGCGGCAGATCGAGAAGGCACTCCAGTTGCCTGTCGTGACGACACTTCCGTGGGCACCCGAAGCCGCCGAGGTCTACTCCTACGGAGTACGGCCCCCGCGCAAGTTCGCCGGCTCCACGCTCGTGGCCAGCTACCGAGCCGCGGCGGGCGCCATCACGGGTCACATCACCTCCCGCCACCCCGCATCTACGCGCACACCGATGACGCCGGCGCCAACGTCGACGCGCAGAACTGCAGGTCGGTCATGACCACCGAACAGCGGCCAACCGACCAGGACGACGCGTCCGGCACCGACGCCGAACAGGTGCGAACGTTCGCGTCAGGGTCGGGGTCGCGGTTCGCCCACCTGCGAGGAGACGGCCGAACCGCTCCCGCACTCCGGGCGGATCCCACGCCATCCCGCCAGCGCGCCCGCCACCCGGGACCTGAGTCCCTGGAGCCGCCAGATCCGGGAGACCTTCCGTTGTTCGCTGCCGGTGTGACGGACGGGGCTCCACGGCGAGGAGCCCGTGTCGGCCCGGTGCGTGCCCTGATCCCTGAACCCTCGGTGGCCGATGGCGGCGAACCGGATGTCATGGGCTGGGAGGTGGTGGCGCAGCTGCGGGCCGAGGCATCGGGTCGACTCACGGCCCGGCTCGAGAAGGAGGGGAGCCGGCTCACCGATGCGGAACGGGAGCAGGTCGGTCTCGCGGTGATCGCCGAGCTGGTCCGGGCCGAGTCGGAGGAACGCGTCTCGTCCGGTCGCCCCGGTTGGTCTCCTGAGCAAGATGAGCACCTGCGCCAGACGCTATATGACGCCATCTTCGGGTTGGGCCGCCTGCAGCCCCTCGTCGATGACGAGACGCTGGAGAACATCATCATCATCGCCCGCGGCACCAGCATCACGGTGTGGCTCGAGGCCGCCGACGGCACCCTGTCCCAAGGCCCGCCCGTCGCTGACTCCGAAGACGACCTCCGCGAGTTCCTCGCCGACCTCGGTGCCCGGCAGAACCGTCCGTTCACCGAAGCACGCCCCAGCCTGCACCTGCGACTGCCGGGCGGCGCGCGTCTCGCCGCCGCCTCCTGGGTCACGGCCCACACCTCGGTCGTCATTCGACGCCATCGGCTGGTCGAGGTGTCGATGGAGGAGATGGTCCACGAGCGGCGAGCGTGCAGCCCTGCCCTTGCTGACTTCGTCTCCGCCTGCGTCAGAGCCGGCAAGAGCATCGTGGTCTCTGGCATCCAGGGGTCGGGCAAGACGACGTGGGTGCGCGCCCTGTGCTCCCAGATCCCTCCGCACGAGATGATCGGCACCTTCGAGACCGAGTTCGAGCTGCATCTGCATGAGATGACCGATCGTCACCGGATCGTGCACGCGTGGGAGCACCGCCCCGGGTCGGGTGAAGTCGGCGTCGCCGGACGTCAGGCGGGGGAGTTCACCCTCGAGGAGGCCATTCACGACTCGTTCCGGTTCAACCTGGACCGCCAGATCGTCGGAGAAGTCCGCGGACCTGAGGTGTGGCCGATGCTGAAAGCCATGGAGTCCGGCCCCGGATCCATCAGCACGACACACGCGCGCAGCGCCGAGCACACGATCGAGAAACTGGTGTCCTGCGCGATGGAATCGGGTCCGCACGTCACGCGCGAGCTCGCTATCAGCAAGATCGCGGCAGCGATCGACATCGTCATTTACCTTCACGCCGACATCGTGGAAGAACCGGACGGCACCCAGCGCAAGCGCCGGTGGGTCCACGAGGTCCTCGTCGTCGAACCCAGCCCCGACGCAGTGATGGGCTACTCGGCGACCTCCGTGTTCCGCCCCGACGGGACTGCACCCACCGGAGCGGCACCGGGCGGGTTCGCCGTCGCCACCGGCGAGATCTCGGACCGGCTGTGCCGAAACCTGATCCGCCACGGTTTCGACCTCGACGCCTACAACGCCGAGTCCACCCGCTCGCGCCCTCTCAACCGTGGCGCAGGTGCGTCATGACTCCCTTCATCGCCGCCGTGGCCGGGGCCCTGGTGGTCGCTGGCCTCATCGGCATGGTCGTCGCACTCCTGCCCACCGCACCGCGAGCGATACGTCCACCACGATTCGCGCGCCGCGGCCAGCCATCGGACCGGCCGTGGCGCCACGTCAGCCTTCGAACCAGGCAACTCCTGCTCGTCGGGACCTTGGCCGGACTACTGATCGCGCTCGTCACAGGTTGGGTGATCGCGATCGTGCTGGCACCGGCAGCCGTGGTGGGGATCCCGGTCCTGCTGACGCCCCCTGCCTCCGGCGCTCAGGTGGAGAAGCTGGAGGCCCTCGAGGAATGGGCCCGCTCGCTGTCCGGGAAGCTCACGGCGGGTCAATCGCTGCGCTCTGCCCTCATCCGGTCGCTTCGCTCGGCTCCGGCCCCGATCGAACGAGAGGTCGGACTCCTCGTCTCACGGCTGTGGGACAACAGCGCCTCCACCGAGGACGTGCTGCGGCTCTTCGCCGAAGACATCAACGACTCCACCGGCGACGTAGTCGTCACCAACCTCATCCTCGCCGCGTCCGGCCGAGGTCAGGTTGGTCTGTCGGTGGCACTCGAGGCGCTCGCGGAGACGGTCGCCGCCGACGTCCGCGCACGCCGCCAGATCGCCGCTGATCAGGCCAAGCCGCGGACCACCGCCCGCACCGTCACAGCCATCACCCTCGCCGTGCTGGGTGTGCTGGGCCTGACTGGGACGTACATCGCGCCCTACGGCACGCCCATCGGCCAGGTCGTCCTTGCACTTCTGCTGTGCGCCTACGTCGCGACCTTGCTGTGGCTGCGGCGTATGGCGGTGCTGCCACCGCTGCCGCGGTTCCTCAACCTCACTAACCGACTACTCGCCCGATCTGGATCAGGAACCGCACCAGCATGGTCGGCAGACCTCCTTCCAGAACTCGGTGCGGACTCCGGCGCAGGATCGGGAGACGGCTCATGACCGGCCTGCAGTTCGCCCTGTGCGGTGGTCTCATGATCGGCCTGGCCGCCGCCTTGTTCGTCTACCGCCTCGCGCCATCAGACCCGCACCTGGGTGACGTCCTCGACCGCCTCGCACCGGAGCCGCCGACCCGCACCGCCTTGCGTGACGGAGGTGCCAACGCAGCAGTTACGTCGGGGACCGTCGCCGACCGGGTCGGAGCGTGGGCCCTGCGCACCTTGCCCGGCGGAGCCTGGGTCCGCACCCCGCACCGGGACCTGGCGATCCTCCAGATCAGCGAGACCCGCTTCTACGGCGAGAAGGTCCTCTGGGCCGGCCTGGGCCTGATCCTCATCCCCGGGCTGTCGACCTTCCTGACACTCATCGGATTGCCGATCCCGCTGGCCGTGCCCACCCTCGGTTCCATCGTGCTCGCCACGGCGGGCTGGTTCGTCCCCAACTACAACGCGGTCGACGATGCCAAGCGCGCACGAGTCGAGTTCCTGCGGGCGCTCGGTGCCTACATTGAGCTCGTCGCCCTTGAACGTCGCTCCGGCGCCAGCGGCCACCAGGCCCTCGCGGTCGCCGCCGATGTCGGCGACTCATGGGTCTTCACCCGCATCGCCACCGAGCTGCGTCGGGCACGGTACGCCTCACGAGCCCCCTGGGAATCCCTCCACGACCTGTCCGACGAACTCGGTGTCCCCGAGCTGGACGACCTCGCCGACATCATGCAGCAGTCCAGCCAGGACGGCGCTCAGATCTACACCAACCTACGAGCACGAGCCACTGCGCTGCGCTCAGCCATGCTCAGCGCCGAGATCGGCAAAGCCAACGCCGCCTCCGAGCGGATGTACATCCCCGCCAGCCTCCTCGGCGTCGTCTTTATGGCGATCCTCATCACCCCTGCACTCCTCAGATTCACCGCCTAACCCCCAACACCTCGACCGACTCATCGACCCACCCATATCCCGAAGCAACCAGACTCCACACCCCTCACGCCTCGGAGCTCACCAGTTCACGACCACACGTCCCCGCAGGCTTGAAAGGAAGCAGCCATGAAGCTCCTTCTCCACCTCCACACTCAGGTACATCTCTGGCTCCACCTCCAGCTCCACCCGGTCACCGCCCGCTCCACCCGGCTCGATCGAGCCCGCACCGATGACTCCGCGGCACCGGGACTGTCGGGACGACCCCGCACTGATCGCGGATCGGTCACGATGGAGCAGGTGCTGTGGGCAGTCGCCGTCATCGCCATCGTGGGCATCGTGGTGGCGGCGATCACCGGGTACGTCACCAGCCAGGCCGGGAAGATCCAGTAGGCCGGCCCCGATGTCACCGCGCAAGGGCACGACCCGGCAGCAGCGCACTCGCGACGATCGCGGGTCGGTCGCGATCCAGATGGCGCTGCTGCTCCCTGCCCTGTTCGCGGTGATGTTCTTGGGAGTGCAGGCGTCTCTGTACTACCACGCACGGACCGTCGCGCTCGCAGCCGCAGAGGAAGGCGCGCGAGAAGCGGCCGGACAGACCGGCAGCCGCGACAGCGGAATCGCTGTGGCGTCAGCCTTTCTGCGCGACGCCGGCGGGGATGACGTCATGACCGACACCGGCATCACCGGCACCCGCACCGCCGCCACGGCCACCATCACCGTCACCGGCAGGACACTCAGCGTGATCCCCGGCTGGCGAGGCACCGTGACCCAGCACGCCAGCATGCCGGTCGAACGGATCACCCCATGACCCGCCAACCGAGCTCTCACGAGGACGTGACGGCGACTCGACACCGCCGCGACGAGTGCGGGTCGGTCGCCATCGAGGCAGTCATCGGACTACCAGCCTTCGCGCTCTTCATCGCACTCATCGTCATGGGAGGCCGGGTCGAGGTCACCCGCCAAGCTATCGAGGCAGCGGCCTTCGACGGCGCACGGACAGCATCCTTGGAACGCACCGGACCCGACGCGGCCGCAGCAGCGCGCGCCAGCGTCGCCACCAGTCTCGCCGGCCTACCGTGCAGCTCCAGCAGCGTGGTCGTCGACGCCGCCGGCTACGAAGCGCCGCTCGGCACCACCGTGCTGGTCGGCGTCACCGTCCGCTGTCGCGTCGGGCTCGCAGACCTGTCCCTGCCCGGAGTGCCAGGCCACCGACTCATCACCGAGACCGCCTACAGCCCCGTCGACGTCTACCGGGAGCGCCGATGATGCACGCCCACGCACCGCGCAGAGTCGAGCCCCGTGCTTCCCTCAGCGCCTCCCACAGCGCATCCGACCGGGGTCACCCAGCACGCGGCTGCCGCTGCGACGACCGAGGGTCGATCTCGATCTGGTTCGCCACGACCTCCTTCATCATGGTGGTGCTCGTCGGACTGGTCGTCGATGTCGGCGGCCAGGTCAAGACACAGCAGCACGCCCGAGCAGTCGCCGCGCAGGCCGCTCGTGCCGGTGCTCAGGAGCTCGACGCCACCTCTGTCCAGGGTCGCGGTCTATCGATCGACGCTAGCAGCGCTCGGGCCGTGGCCACCGCGTACCTACGAGCCGCAGGCGTCACCGGAACCGTCACGATCAGTGACGGGACGCTCCTCACGGTGCGCACCACCGACACGTACCGGTCGAAGTTCCTCGGCATCATCGGGATGAGGCACATGACCGTCACCGGTGAAGGATCCGCGCGCCTCATCCAGACCCCCGGGAGCCGGACATGACCCACCCCAATCACCACCACGAGATCCAGCGCGAACTCCCGTACCGACGTCGACAGCGAGTCCCAGGCCGGGTCCTCGGGCTGCTCGCGACCCTCCTCGTGGTCGGCATCCTCCTAGGGCTGCCCGCGCTGCTCATCGCAATCGGGGCCACGCCGCTTTCCGGGGTGTCACCCTCGCTCACATCCCTGGTCGACTCCCTGCTCACACCCGACGACGGAACCCTCGTCCTGGCGACTCTCCAAGTGGTCGCCTGGGGCGCTTGGGCGTACGCAGCAGCCGGCCTGCTCACCGAGCTGGCCGCCCGCGTGCGAGGGGTGCCGTCCCCCCGCCTCCCCGGCCTGGGCGCATCACAGCTCATGGCCAAGACCCTCATCGGCCTCGCCACGCTGCTCTTCGTGGCTGCTCCGAACGTGACCGGAGCAGCACCCGCATCAGCATCACCGATTGCACCCTCAGCTGCATCGAGCGCACGACCACCAGAAGCCACCACCCTGACCTCAACCGGCGGCGGAGGTGTCGCTCCGTCGGACCGCGTGACTGGCACCGAAACCCGATCGGCCCCCACCCGCACCGCTCACTCGAACCACGCGGCACCGTCCGCGCCGACACAGACGTTCGACCACACCGTCAAGCCCGGGGAGAGCCTCTGGTCGATCGCCACGCTGCACCTCGGGGACGGATCCCGTTTCACCGAGATCGTCGAGCTCAACCGCGACACTGTCGGCGACAAGCCTGGCTTCCTCCGCCCCGGCTGGGTGCTGCGCATCCCCATTACCGCCGACACGATCGACACGTCCGGGGCACGACATCCCACCGTCCAGCGGGGAGACACTCTGACGGCCATCGCCGGCGATCTCCTCGGCGATCCCGGCCGCTACCTCGAGATCTTCCACGCCTCCACCAGCACCATTCAGCACGACGGGGACAGGCTGACCGACCCCGACCTCATTCAGCCCGGCTGGACCCTCACCATCCCTCGGGCGACATCCAGCCCAGGTCGTTCAGCAGCCGAAGGCGCACAATCGCGGCACCACGACGGCAGCAGCCACTCGAACGGTGACGCACAGTCCGACCCCGCCTCCGAAAGCCCGGTAGATCACTCGCACTCGAACCTCGGATCGAGGTCGGGATCCAGGTCGAACGAGTCGCAGCGACCTCACGACGACGCACCGACGCAACGCAGCGACGTTCGTGACGGTGACGAGCGCAACGATGGCCCGGCCAGTGAAGTCAGTGCCACCGAGCACGATGAGGTGGGGGAGGAGGACTCCGTGGTGTCCTCACCGTGGTTCGTCGCAGGACTCGCCGGAGGCGGCATGTTGCTCGCAGGCGCCTTCCTCTTGGCCCTGCGCACGCGACGACGCTCCCAGTTCCGCACCCGCCGACCCGGCCGCACGATCGCAGCGCCAGACCCCGCTCTCGCCCAGTTCGAGAAGTCCGTTGCCGCTGCCACAGCAGCGGCAGTCACCGTGGCGTTCGCCGACCAGGTCCTGCGCCGCCTCGCCGCTCGCGTCGCCGCGACGCGGTCGAGCATGCCGCCACTGGCAGCTGTTGAGCTCGGCCACGGCGCCCTCACCCTCCATCTCAGCGCCCCCGCGGACCTCCCGGCACCGTGGCACGGCACCGTCGACCGAACCCACTGGCACATCGACGCGCCCGGCCTAGACATCGGTAGCACCGCTGAGAGCGTCGGCGACCTGTCCTCCGATGCCACTGAGTCCGACGCCGAAGTCCAGGACCTCGAGGCGCCGTATCCGCTCCTCGTGACCATCGGCACCAGCGACACCGGCGAGACGTGGATGCTGAACTGCGAAGAGCTCGGTGCCCTCGCCATCTCAGGCGACCTCGACCACGCCCAGAGCTTCCTGCGTCACCTCGCAGCACAGATCGCCGTCAACCCGTGGTCGTCGCGCGTCACAGCGGCCTGCATCGGAGTCGCCGCGGAAGCTGCGTCCATGGACGAACGACTGACGTACGTCGCCGAAACGGACGGTCTCGCGACACTCGTCCAGGACACCACCAACGCGGCGGAAGCCAGCATCATCCGCGCCCGGGCACACGACACAGACGTGTCCACCGCTCGCACCGGCTACCTCGACGACGACACATGGCCCGCACGCCTGCTGCTCGTGGACGCAATCTCCACCGAGCCAGCAACTCGTGCGCTCCTAGAACACCTGACCCAGCTCATCGCCCAGCACCCCGGCCAAGCCTCCACCGCGGTGATCACCAGCGATCCGACCGGCCCCGTCCACGACGCGCGGAATCCCGTCGTCACCCTGCATGTCACCTCGTCCGGCCGCATCACCCTCGAGGAAGCCGGGCTCGATCTGGTCTCGGTCGGCCTGACACCCGAAGAGGCCGACGGATGCGCCCGGCTCTACGCCCAGCGCGCAGCCCTCGACGATGTCCCCGTGCCCGCCGACGACGCTGACATCGATGCGGACATCGATTCGGATGTTGAGTCGGCCATCGATGCGGACGGATACGGCTGGGTGACCTACGCAGACAGGGTGGGCGCGCTGCGAGAGGAGTACACACAGCCCAGAGACGCACACCAGGACGACGACGTAACCGCCTACGTCAGCATCCTCGACGGAGATGACGAGGACTACCTGCGCTCCGGTGCCCTGACCGAGGACGACCTGCAAGCGGTGGCACCGAAGGTTCCGGCAGATCTCCGAGCCGAGGTCGAGTCTGCCGACCCGCTCCTCGACCAGGACGTGGCGGACTGGTTCGACCACAACTGTCCTCGCCCCCGGCTCAGCCTCCTCGGACCTGTCACCGCGCGTGCTCATGGCCAAGCCCTGGCCAAGCGAAAGCCGTACTTCACCGAGCTACTCGCCTTCCTGGCGCTGCGGCGTCACCACGGCGCCACCCGCGACGAGGTCTGCGACGCGTTCGGCATCTCGCCTGGCAAGTGCCGCGATTACATCAACATCGTCCGCGACTGGCTCGGAATCAACCCGAGCACCGGTGAACCGCACCTGCCCCACGCCGACAAGTCCCCGGCCGCGCAGGCGAGAGGTCTCAATCTGTACCAGGTGGACCACGGACTGCTCGTCGATGCCGACCTGTTCAAACGCCTCAGCCTCCGCGCCAGGGCCCGCGGCGGAGTGGACGGACAGCGTGACCTCGCCACCGCCCTCCGACTCGTGAGCGGACGCCCGTTCGACCAGCTGCGACCCGGTGGGTGGACCTGGCTCTTCGAGGGCGAGCGGCATGACGAGTACGCACTGGTTGCGGTCGCCGACGTGGCATTCACCCTCACCACTGCGTACCTCGCTGCTGGCGACCTGATCCGCGCTCGGGCAGCTACAGAGATCGCGATGCTCGCCGCTCCCGACGAGGAGATCACCCGGCTTTGCCTCGTGCGCATCACCGAGGCGGAAGGTGACGCCGCCGGGGCCCAGAAGATTCTGCGCGAGCAGGTCTGCAACCGATTCGATGGCGACGACGCTCCGGCTGAGCTGACCGAACGGACCGAGACCATCATTCGTAACCATCAGTGGCTCGCAAGCTAGCGGCGACCCGCGAAGGAAGTGACGGCATGACCGATCGAACCCGTAGCAAAACGGCACGACGACGTCGTCACCTCGGGCGGGCCGTCGCTGCGCACTGCGCACTGAGCACCCTGCTGTGCGCCGCTTCCTGCGGTGGCAGCGACCCAGACAACGGCAACCCGTCCACCGACCGCAGCCCGACTAGCGCCACATCCGGAACGACTGATCCGACGCCGACAGAGCCGACCACCAACGAACCCGCCTCGAACGAAGACAGGGCCGCAGCCGCGCTCCTGGGCTACCTCGCCGTTCGAGACACGGCCTACTCAACAGGTCGCATCAGCAAGAAGCTCAACAAGTACGCGACTGACCAGGAGCATTTCGCCTTGCAGCAGTTCGTACAGCAATTGACCGCTCCTCCTGAGACGCGTTTCCAAGGAGATTGGGGACACGAGGTCGTCGGCGTTGAGATGCAGGCAGATGGAACTGCTTTGGTGACGGACTGCGAAGACGGCAGCAAGGTAGATGTGATTCGCGTTGCCGATTCTTCGGTCTTGCCATGGATCAAGTTCGAGGGCCGGGAGCTCCCGCGCAGACTCGAGCAGGTCTATCGGGTCGAGAAGGCTGGGGGGCGATGGAAGGTCTCGTCCGCGGAGTCGTTACCGAATGAGGTGACGAAGTGTTGACCCGGCTCGCGGTGATCGGAGCAGCAGTACTCGCCTTAATGAGCGTCGCATCCATGAGCAATGTCCGCGCGGCTCAAAGCGGTGACGATGGCTGCTACAAGGTCACCTACAAAGACCCGAAGACTGGCGAGATCAAAATCAAGATCGTATGCCCCGGCACGCCCGGAGGCGGCGGCCAGAACACCGGTAGCGGAACCGTAAAGTGCTTCTTCTTGGGCAACGAGGTTCCGTGTGAGAACCAGGGGGCTCCTTGGAGCGCGGTGCACAACTGCTGGGTGACTCGGGTGGATCCTCAGGACCCGCCGCCGGCTGGCAAGACTGATGAGGACGGTGACTGGTACTTCTGTTCACCTCCGCCGCCCTATATCGCCCCAACGGGAGGGCCCCCGAGGGTCTGGATCGAGGGTCCGGCGAGTGAGTGGGTGAACCCCGGGGAGCTTGCTGCGCGTGCTGTGGCAGCAATGGATCTCGAGCCGATCGGGATCGGGATCGTCCCGGAGGCCGGAGAGGATCGGATGGGACTGATCGGACTCCCCGTGTGGATGTGGGTGGGGAACCCGGCCCCCAACACCTTCGGGCCGATCACGAGGTCGGCGTCCGCAGCCGGCGTGACAGTCACCGCCACGGCTTCGGTCGCGAAGGTCGTGTGGGACATGGGTGACGGCTCCGACCCGATCACGTGCGGCGTAGGAACGCCCTACGCGGAGCGCTACGGGAAGTCGGACTCTCCAACGTGCGGGTATCGCTACCAACAGACCAGTGCCGACCAACCTGAGGGTGGCTACGAGGTCGCGGCGACGTCCTACTGGAGGGTCGAGTGGGCCGGGGGAGGGATGACTGGCGTGATGGAGTTTGACCTGTCCACAGCCGTCGCCGTCCGCATCGGTGAGGCCCAAGTCCTCACTCAGTAGAAGCGGCACAGCAGAAGTGTCAGGGCGCAGCTGATGTGCTGGTGGTGTTCACCAGCAGCTGCCCCATAGGCCGGCGTTGTTACGGCGGGCGCGGTTGACGCCGCGAACGTATTCATGGTCACGGGCGACCGGCTTGCCGCCGAACACGTACCGCTTGGTGTAGCCGTCCCAGGCCTGCCGGAAGGAGAGATCGCTGTAGCCGCCCTGGCGCTTGACGTAGCGCAGGAGGCGTCCGTAGCGGTCCTTGGCTGCCTGGGTCGGGTCGGAGACCAAGTGCACGGTCGACCGGACCGGTGCCATCCGGCGGAGGTTGTCGGTCGCCTCGCTGGCGCCGCAGCGCCCGCGCTCGGGGGTGTTGATGCCGAGCATCCTCACGGAGGCGAGGCCCCCGGCGCGGAGTCGAACCTTGAGGGTGTCGCCGTCGATCACGCGGACGACGTTGCCGGTCTCACGGTAGATGCGCGGTCCCTGGTCCTGGTGGTTGTTGGTGCCCGAGGTCTGGCCGCCGGGGTTGCCGCGACCGATGCACGGGCACGGGTTCGACTCGCAGGCGACGCCGTTGTTGTCCGCGTCGAGACCGTGCGGGTCACCGGGTCCAGCGTTGTTGAAGAAGTTCTGTGCCGCGGCCTGGCTCGGGAAGTCGCCGCAGTCGCGGTCGACGCGCGCGCTGGCGGGCAGCTGGACCCAGGTCGAGAGGCCGAGGCCGACGAGCAGCAGGGCCAACGCCCTGACGATGTGCTTGAGCATGATGTTCCCCCACGATGGTGCTGATGTTGACCGGGGCACGTTGTCAGGAACCGGCTGACACGCGCTGGCGAATGGCGCGCGTTGCGACTTTGGGATGCCTCCGTGACACCTACGCGTGGCGGGAGAGGTCGGGCATTCGCACCCGAGGCCCTCAGGGCGCCCGTGCTGTGGACGAGGTTTCGCGCACGTCGCCGCGGGGGCAGGATGACGCGGTGGCAGTCTCGGAGACGTGGATCTCGTGGGAAGAGGCCGCACGCATCACGGAGATTCGGTTACCCACCATCGAGCACGCGGTCCGGATGAACCGCGTCGTCCGCCGGCCGGCTCGGGGGCACTATCCAACTTTGGATCGCGCGTCGGTGCTCGAGTGGGCGGCCCGGCACCGACAGGTCCAGGTTGACCGCGCTGAGCGGCGTGCCGCTCGTGAGCAGCGTCAGCAAGCAGCGCGCGAACGGACGGTGCCGAGGGGCCCTGACCTGCGCGAGATCCTGAGCGCGCGAGTCCCTGCCGCGGGCGCCGGCGCGACCTCCGGCAGTGGGTGGCTGTCGGTGCAGGACGCTGCCTTGGCGTTGCTGTGCTCGGAGAGCTCAGTCCGGCGGTGGGTGAGACGCGGCGATCTCGAGGCCATGTTCGATGGCCGCACGTGGGTCTCGGGGGAGTCGGTGAACCGTCTTGCCGCTGCGCGGACGGCTGACGAGTCGGCGTGGGTGAGCCAGGCGGATGCGGCCGAGATCGTCGGGTGCTCGCACGGTCGGATTCCGGAGCTCGTCGAGGAAGGGCTGCTGGTTCAGCGGCCCGGTCCGCGAGGGAGGGCATCCATCAGCCGAGAGTCCGCGGTGGACGCCGCCGAGGTCTGGTCGCAGCGACTGCGCGAGGCGAAGAACGATCTGGACGAGCGGCGCCGGACTCGACCGACGAACGCGGCGCCGGACGATGGACAGGTCTGGGTGACCACCTCGGTCACGGCGCTGATGCTGGGGATGACTCGCAACGGCGTGGGAGAGCGCATCCGCACCGGCACGCTGCCAGCCACCCTGCGCGGCAACCGGTACTGGCTCCGACGACAAGACGTGGAAGTGGCGGCCGCTGCACAAGCGTTCGCGCAATGGCGCAGCAACGCCGGCGGCGCACACGAGCCGGGGAGCGACTTCCCTCGGGCGTGGCCGTTGTCCTGCCGCAACCGGTCGTAATGAGTCGTCATGGGTTCGATCCGTTCGTCGAGCTGAGGTTCACGATGGCGACAGCAGCGACGCTTCGACCCACATCTCGGTCAGCATCCAGCCGTCCTGCTCGTCGAGCGTGACCGTGCAGATGAACCCGTCGAACCGTCCCTCGCCGAGGGCACGCCACTTGAGGAGCAGGGCGGGCAGTCGGCCGTGCTCGCCCGAGAGGTACCAGCAGTGCCGGATCGGCGGGGGCGATGAGGTCGGCCCAGGCTGGGCGGGTGACGGCGCAGCCCAGGACGCGGGTGGCGAGGTCGGGCGCCGTCCGTGGAAGCCGGCGGTGCCGTGGCCCGCCGATCGCGCCTCAGACGGTTGCTGGGCCCCTGGGCCGGTTTGGCGATTCCGGGTGTTGGCGATCCTCTCGGCGAGGGTCTCGCGCGGGAAGCCGTCGTCACCTTGTCGGTTCATCCCGCCAGCCACCGTCCAAGGCTATCGAACGAATGTTCGATGATCGGCTGGGGGCTCCTTCTGATCGATGACGCCAGGGCAAGACCGTGGGCCGCAATTGTGGGGGACTGCGCGACATTCGGGGGGACGCCTCTGACCTGCGCAAACGGTGCTCGCACCTCGGGGTCCCGCGCCGTCCCCCTCGCGTCCCCCTGCGTTCCCCCTGCGTCCCCCGCGTCCGATGAGCGGCTGCGGGTGGAGCTGGGGGACGGGTGTGGGGATCCCTCTCGTGCAGTTTCTGCGACATCGATCCGCGAACTGGAGGGAAGTCGTCGTGATGAGTGCCGTGGAGGA
Source organism: uncultured Nocardioides sp. (assembly GCA_964503015.1). Classification (GTDB taxonomy): domain Bacteria; phylum Actinomycetota; class Actinomycetes; order Propionibacteriales; family Nocardioidaceae; genus Nocardioides. The sequence goes on from CAZDAO010000002.1 coordinate 19,333, forward strand.
ACTGCTGGGGCTGCAGGACGGCGGAGAGCTGCTGGAGGTGGCTCGAACGCGCTGGGACGACTGGTGTGCACGCGATGAACGGCTACGGGCGGTGGGAGGGTTCGACCAGCTCCGGCCGTGGCTTCGTCACGCCGACTACGACGCGATCGACGAGGTCCTGCTCGCGCTGGCCGAGCTCGGAGCAATCGACGGTGGCGACGACAACGTGGCCGCCAGCGTGCTGGCCAAGTGTCTGCTCCCTGGCGCGTGCCAGCTGGCGGCCCGGCTGCAACGCCAGCAGCGCTGCCAGCCATTTCACGACCACCAGCCGGTCGGCAGACTGCGCTCGGCCGGCGCGGTCGATGAGCTGGTGGCCTCCCAGCTGTGGATCGAGGTGCGCACCGTCAGGTGGCGTCGCATCCGGCGGGTGGCCGCCAACATCCTGCTCGACACCCGAGCCGCCGTCCTGCTGGAGCTGGGCGACCACTTCCAGGTCGAGCGCCGCGACCGGTCCTGGGCTCGCACCACGGTGATCGGCGAGCACGACACGTTCGAGACGGCGATCGGGACTGCGAGCAGGATCGCCGGCACAAGCGCTCCGGAGGAGCCTGAACGGGACAACAGCGCGCGGTCCGAGGTCACCGAGCTTCTGGCCTGGGCGGGCACCTCGAGGGTGATCACCCCGTCCGAGGGAACTCTCCTGACGGCCGTGCTCCAGGCCGCTGCTGACGTCGAGACGCGGAACGTGCGCCGCGGATGCGGCGGGTTGCTGAGCAACGAGGTCTCCCGACGGGTCGCTGCACAGATGGGCGTCTCGGAGAGCACCGTGCGGCGCCGCACGTCACGCACCGTCCGGGCCTTGGCAGCCGCTGCCCCGCGGTTCACCGAAATGCTGAGCGATGCCTGCTGAACGCCAGCAGAGCGACCGTCGACGTAGGGGAGCGGAGGTGATCCGCATGCCCGATCGGCATCCCACGCCCCGCGCGGTCGCGGCTCCGCGGTCGACCCAGCTGATGCTGCCCCTACTTGAGGAACGCACCGGCCCCGGCAGCCCCGGCAGCCCCGGCAGGTCCGGCAGGTCCAGCAGTTCATCCCGTTCCAACCGGCTCGCCAGCGCGTGCCAGCCCGGACGCGTCACGGAGCTGCTAGCGATCGCCTCCCGTGAGGCCCAGGTCCTCCAAGAGATCACGGCATGTCTTGCGGAGCTGAGCGAAACCCAGGCGGCCAAGCGCGAGCTCGGCACGTTGACGGCAGCCGAGATCCGCGAAGCCGTCGAGAGCCGCCAGATCCTCGGAGCCGGACCCGCCGCGAGTGTCCCCGTTGGTGTTTCCGTTGGTCTCGCAGCCGTTCGAGGAGTCAGCGCGTGATCCGCGGCGCTCGCCCCGACCTCGACTCAGACCACGACCTCGCCTTGGACCTCGACGTGTCAGGTGGGCCTACGGCGCCACGGGGTATGTCCCTGCCGAGTCCGAACGTGCCATCGCCGCCACCGGTCCAGGTGGATGAGCTGAAGCGGGCATGGCATGCCGTCTCTGCCGGCGACTTCCGTTCCCAGTCCGAGCGCCGCCCACACCCGAGCCCATTTGCCGGCAGTGGCAGCCGCGGTGGCGGTGGCGGTGGCGGTGGCGGTGAAGGATCCGACTGGACACCGGTGGTGGGGGAGCGAGTCGTCGCCGTGGTGGGGTGCGTCGGGTCGGCCGGTGCCACCACCTTCGCGCTGGCCACCGGATTGGCCAGCCCGGGCCCGACGCGCGTTGTCGAGTGCTGCTCGTCCACCACATCCGGGCTGACCGCTGCCGCGACCGCCGAGCTCGGCGTCGACGCTCATGGCTGGCGTCAGGGCCGACGTGAGCACGTCCTCCTGCAGCGCTCGAACACTCCGATCCTCACCGTCGATGACGTCGTGCCCCCGACGCCAGCCGACCCGGACACCCTGACGATCCTCGACGTTGCGTGGGAGGCAACCCAGCTCGCCGGCTGCCGCGGATGGCTGCACGACGCGGTCGCGAACGCGGACGTCCTGGTGTTCGTCACGCCAGCGACCACGGCCGGGATGAGGCGACTGGCCGGTGCCGTCAGCCTGCTGACGGCACCGAGCCGTCTCGCCGGCACTCTCGGAGAACGTCTCGACGGCCGCCTGGGCGGGCACGGGCACGCCGCGACGCGTGTGGCGCTTGCCGTGCGCGGACCGTCCCAGCGCCGGTGGGACCGGAGCCTCGAACACGAGGCTGGAGCGGACGTCGCAACCCTGCTCGCTCACGGAGCGCTGGTCGAGATCCCACAGTGCCGTGAGATCGCCGTACGCGGCCTCGAGTCCCGCTCCGTACCCACGATGCTCACGGCCGCCGCGCGTGACGTCCTGAACCGTCTCGAGCGGCCCGCTCAGACCCAAGAGCACAACAGCGAACCACGCCCCGGGCAGGACCCCGGGCAGCTGCACCCCAACCTGCACCCCACCCCGCACTCCGACCTGCACGCCAACCTGCACCCCGAGCCGCGGTCCGTACAAGCGCCTGCGCAGCCCTTCGACCGATCCGAGCCTCGAGCGCTGCCCTACCCGCGGGGGCGATGAACACCGCCAACTCCCCGCACTGACCGCGGTCGAACCCCGACCCCAACCCGCGCGCGACCGGCCTGACCCGCCTGGCCCGCATGACCCTGCGCGCCCTGACCATTGAGAAAGGAGGTCCAGCCATGGACCTCGCCACCGTCACCAGCTCCGTCCATGTCGCCATCACGGCTCCGACCGCGGACTCCGTCCCAGGGGCCGCGGCGGACTCCATCCCCGGACACGTCCCCGGGCAGCTCTCGCACACAGTTCTGGCCGTCTGCCCCAAGGCGCCACCGGGTGCCCAGGTACCGACCGACACCATCACCGGCTACGTGCTGTGGGGCGTCGGCATCCTGTTCGTGGTCGGGATCATCATCGCGATCGGCGCCATCATCGCGGGCCGCGTCTTTGCCATGCCCCACGCCTCCAAGGTCGGCGTCATCTCGGTGGTCGTCGTCTTTCTGGCCGCCATCGGCTACCTGGTTCTCCCGAGCATGCTCAACGGGCTCCTCGGCAACGGATGCATCTGATGCCTCACGCAGGCACTGCCCATTCCTCTTCCCGCGAGGCCCTGCAGGGCGGGTGGAGCCGACGACGGCTCATCGCGATCCTCGTCGCCGCCGGGCTCGCCGCAGCCATGCTGGCGACGGCCTTCTGCTTCGGCGTCTACCGCGCCGTGACGCCAGCACCTGGACGAACGCACGACCGGTCGTTGGCCTCCACGGTCGACGGGCAGTTCCTTGAATCGATGGATGCGACCGGCCCCGAACGACGCGATGCCGTCGCCGCGGCCCCGATGCTGGTGGTCCCACCGTCGGCTGCACATCCTCCCGCCGCCGCGAACGGGTTCGGCGTGTCCGGTCCCGGCACCGCGGGTGGCCGCTCGATCGAGATCCCCGTTGGCGACGCCGTGCCAGGTCCCGCGCTGGTGATGAGCGGCTTCCCTCCAACACCGCAGGGCGCGATCGGTCAGCTTGCCCAGATCGACGTCGCGGTCCTGCAGTCCATGAACCTGGCGACAGCGCGCGAGGTCCACGCCGCCTGGGCACTTCCGGGTGGCGCTGGCCCGGAGGAGTGGTGGATCACCGCGAGCGTGCGCGCGTTCTTGGACGCCGCGTCCATGGCGGCGGCGAAGGACCCCGCCGTGTGGGTGCAGGTCGAGCCAGTTGCCGCACTGGTGAAGGGAACCGACGGGCCGGACTGGTCGACGGTGTGTGTCCTGCTGCGGGTGAGCGCCGCCTACCGCAGCAACGGAGAGGTCGCCCTCGGCCACTGCGAGCGCATGCAGTGGGTGGGCGGACGATGGATGATCGCTCCCGGCGCCCCTCCGGCACCAGCGCCGTCGACCTGGCCGGGCACGCCGCTCGCGGTGCAAGCGGGATGGGCGAGATGGACGAGGTTGGACACGCCGTCCAGTGCGCCGGAGGCTGACTCGGCGCACGAGCGTGAGCTTGCGTCGTCGAGCCTCCCCACATCCGATGTCAGCCACGACGAGGCCGGCGTGGTGGCAACCACCGCGGAGCTCGCCCGGGCACAGATCGGGTTCGACTACGCCCAAGCAGAGACCATCGCAACGGCCTACGCAGCACCTGGCTCGGGTCCGTACTACGCGAGCCGCGCTCGCGCAGCGGTGCGCGCTCGGCGCACCGCAGCCGGTCTCGGGCTGACCGGCGAGCCACGCGCACCGGCCTCCTTCGCCGTGACCCCGCTGGCCTACAGGGTCACCTCGGTCGCCCCCGACCGGTACGCAGTCCACCTGCTCAGCTGGGTCACGCTGACCACCGTCGAGGCTCGGATGCGAGATCACGCCCAGGTTGACACCTACTTGCTCGCCTGGTCCGACGCCCGGTCGGACCACGGGTCAGATGACGGCTCCGATCGGTCGATCGGGTGGCGACTGAGCAGGCCCCATCCCGAGGAGGTCGACGAGCTCACCGTGCAGCGCCCGTCGGTCCCGCACCTCGCGGACCTCGACACGGGTACGGCCGGATGGACATCGCTCGGGGATGTGACCGCATGGGACTGATCCATGACTCCAACGAGCAGCGTCGCCAGCGCGCGCGAGCACGCATGCTGCATGTGGCCGGAAGGGTAGGTGCGTGGCTCGTCGTCGCGGCACTCGCAACGGCAGCACTCGCAACGGGGAGCGGAGGCGCGGCAGCCGCCGCGACCACATCACAAGCGCCGAACCGCGTGGCAATTGCGGGTGCACAGCCAGCCTCCGCCGCTGACGCACCATCGACTGAGTCCTCGCGGCGCGGACGCAGCGGTCCTCCTCGCACGGACGATCTGTCGGACTGCTTCACGACGGCTCTCGCCTGCTCCCTCGGCCCAACCTACATAGGCGGATCGGGTACAGGTCACGCTGCGAAAGTCGATCTTCCTGCCATCGATCTACCCGGCATCGACCTGCCTGACCTGAACCCGTTGGACGACCTGGGTTCTGTCATCGCCAAGGCCGCAGTCGATGCGTGGACGTCGGCCATGATGGCGATCTGGGCCTCGGGGCTCTTCGTGCTGCGCGTGGTGCTCACCTTCGCCGAAGCGTTCCTTACACCCGACCTGAGCCCGGATGGCCCGGGTCGCGCCATCTACGCGTTCACCCTCTGGATGGCCGGTGGCCTCGCCACGATCCTGGTGCTCGTCCAGCTGGGACGAGCCGCGTTCACCCGCGAGGGCAAGCAACTGGCCCGCGCCGCAATCGGTGCGGGTCAGTTCGTGCTCGCCTACGCCTGCTGGCTCGGCTACTGCGCGATCCTGGTCGCGGCGTGCGGCTCCCTGTCCAGGGCGCTGATGGGCAGCCTGCTGGGTATCGAGACCTGGCCGGAGTTTGACCCGTTGGACGGGTTCAGCGCCGAGGACATCACCGACGCCGGCACCGCGACTGTGCTGGCGTTCTTGGGAGTGTTCTTGTGGCTGGCGGCGATCGGTCACATCCTCGTCTACCTCGCGCGAGCTGCGTCGCTGCTGGTCCTTGCCGCGACCGGTCCGGTCACGGCAGCCGGTCTGGTCGCCGACAGCACCCGGTCGTGGTTCTGGAAGAGCCTGCGCTGGTTCCACGCTGCTGTCTTGACGCCGGTGCTGATGGTGCTAGTTCTTGGCATCGGCGTGCAGTTCGCCAGTGGCGTCGCAGCGTCCATGGCCGGAGGCGCCCAGCAGGCCGTCGCGACAGCACTCCCGGCCGTCATGCTGATCCTGGTCAGCACCATCGCCCCGATGGCGCTGTTCAAGCTTCTGGCGTTCGTCGACCCCGGCACCCCGTCGGGCGCGTCCTTCCGCCAAGGCATGGCCGCCGCCGGTGGAGTCCAGGGTCTGCTCACGGGCACGGCATCACCACGTCTCGGCGGGTCCACCGACGCGTCCGCCGCCGATGGCACAGGCAGGTCGTCGGGCGAACAGGGCGCCGAAGAGGCGACCGGGGCACGGTTCGCCAAGGCCACCCAGAGCGCCGTCGGGCTGCTTGGTCCCGTCGGCCAGGCAGCCGCAGCCGGTATCGGCATCGTCGCCAAGGCGGGGGCGCTCGCTACCTCCCTCATGTCGGACCAGACCAACCAAGCCGGAACCGGCCAGGGCACCTATGGACCTGACTTCAGCTCACTCGGCACACGAGCCGGCCGGACCGGACCCCGGTCGGCACCCGGACCCGCCGCCCACATGTCCCACGACGACTCCGACATCGACGACCCAGGTTCAAACGGACCTGGCACCGACTGGTCGGACGTCAACGGCCCCTCTCCTTTCGGGCCTGGTCCCACCGGCTCAGGTCCCACCGGTTCAGATCCTGGATCCCCGTTGTCACCCTCCAGATACCTGCCACCGAACGTGAACCCGGCGTCTGCGTTGCCATCTGCCGGAACTGCTGCCGCGGGCGGCGCTGCGGGCGGTGCTGCGGGAGGGGCCGCTGGAGGGGCCGCGGGTGGTGCCGCCGCCGGCTCTGCAGCCGCCGTTCCCATCCCGCCAGTCGCCTAGCAAGGAGAGAACCCTATGAGTACGTCCTACAGCTCGTATACCCGAGACCGGGTCGGGTGGTTCTTCGGTCTCTCGGGACTCCAGCTGGGGTCCCTCGCTGTCTCGGCCCTTCCAGTGTTCTGGTCGATCAGCCGCGGCGCCTGGGCGTCGGCGATGCTTCTCGCGCTCGTATGGATCGGCGCGGCGCTGGTCACGGCGGTTCCTGTGCATGGGAGGTCCGCGATCGGGTGGATCACCGCGTCGATCCGGCACGCCGTGGGCGGCCTGGCGGGGTGGACGAGCTTTCGTGCTGCGGCTGCACGTGGGCGGGTGAAGGACCTGAACAGCCCAGACCTACCAGGTGTGCTGCAAGCCATCGACGTCCACGAGGGCCCACCGCACGGGGCGGACATGACGCGGGTCGCGATCATGCAGAACCATGCGACGCGCACGTGGGCGGTGACCGCAGCGATAGTCCATCCCGGCGTGGGGATGATGGACGCGGAGACGCGCCGCGTGCAGGGCGAGGCGTTGTCATCACTGCTCGACGTGGCAGCTCGCACCGAGAAGATTGACGAGCTCCTGATCGTGGTACGCACGGTTCCCGAGGATGGTGCCGAGCGGGATCTATGGGTCGCGGGACACCGACGCCCCGGCGCTCCGGCTCTGGCCGAGCAGGTCAACGCAGATCTCGCCCGCGGGCTGGCTCGCGCATCGGTGCGGACCGAGATGTTCGTGACGCTGGTCGTTCCCGAGTCCCGCATCGCGCGGTCGGCGCGCGAGTCGGGCGGTGGGCTGGAGGGCCGGTGCCGCGAGCTGCACCTGCTGATGGGCGAGGTGGGAGCCCACCTCACCGGACCGCTCGGCATGACCTCGGTGCGGTGGCTGACGAGCCCCGAGCTGGCGGTGGCCTGCCGCACGGGGTTCGCGCCGGGCGACCGCGCAGGGATCATCGACGCGCTGGCCGCGCATGCCACCCACGCAGAGGTGAATGCCGATGTGCCGTGGGCGATGGCCGGCCCCTCCGGTGCGGACACGATGGTGCGGCACTACAGCCACGACGCGTGGAACTCCATCAGTTCGACCATCAAGCTGCCCACTCGCGGCGGGGTGATGGGTGCGCTCGCGCCCGTCCTGACGCCGAGTGAGCCCGGCGAGCGCCGGTCGTTCCTGGTCGCCTTTCCGTTGGTGTCACCGACCAAGGCAGACCGGCAGTCCGGCAACGCGGAGTGGGCAGCCGATGTGGCCCAAGGCATGAACGAGAAGATCGGACGCAAGACCCGAGCCGCGCAGCGCGACGCCCAGATCGCAACGCGCGGCTTCGACGCCAAGCTTGCGCGGGGCAGCGCCATGACCCGCCCCTACGCAGTCGTCACGGTCACCGTTGCGAAGACCGCCCGCATCACCGAGTACGGCCGCCGGCTCGACGCCGACGTGCGACGCGCCGGCTTCGCGCCTCTACGACTCGACCTGGCCCAGGACGTTGCGTTCGCCACATCGACCGTTCCGATGGGCATCAGCCTCACCCGCCGAGGAGGCGTGTGATGACGCGGCACCATCTGGGTCGATCTCGCGCACACGAAGAAGAACAGGCAAGCGCACAGGGGAGCGGGCACCCGCGCACGCTCACAGGCGGTCACACGGAGCGTTCGGGCGGGCGTTCGGGCCGGCGTTCTGGCGGGATGCGATCCGGCAGTCGGAGCGTTTCAGCACTGTTGGCCGACTTCGGTCACGACGTCCCGACGGTCGCGGCGCCCACGCTGGCGGTGAAGGAGCCAGCTCTGTGGCACCACGCGTCGCGGCGCGGTGTGGCTCGTCGCGACCGGGGCTGGGCGGCTGCCGACGCACCGGCCTCGAGGTGGCGGATGACGTCCGATCAGGCACCGGTGCTGTGGCCATTCATCTCCGCGCCGTCGCTCCCACCCACGGGCGCGTTAATGGGGATCGACCAGCTCTCCGGCGGCTCGTTCTATTGCGACCCGTTCGGGTGGGTGCTGCGAGACGACGTCCCCGTCACGAACCCCAACATCTTCCAGTTCGCCAAGCCCGGAACCGGGAAGTCAGGGACGACCAAGAGCTTCTGCAACCGGATGATGCCTTTCGGGTACCGGACCCTGATCCTGGGCGACCCCAAGGACGAGTACGAGGCCCTGTGTCGTGCACACGGCGTGGAACCGTTCGTCGTCGGTCCCGGCATGGCGACGCGGATCAACCCGCTCGCCATGGGCCCGCTCGCGCAGGGGTGGGACTCGCTGCCGGGGGAGGAGGCTCAACGCCGCGCGACCATCATCTTCGGTCGATGGCTCACCCTCGTACGTGGCCTCGTGGGGAGCATGCGGATCGGTCAGGACCACGTGCCCTTCGGCCCCGACGAGAGCGATGTTGTCCGGATCGGGCTGCAGATCCTCACCGGCTACGCCGCCGGCGACACCCACGTCCGCGAGACCACCATCCCCGAGCTGTGGCAGCTGCTGCACAATCCCACCGCCGACCTGCTGACCGGGTCCCGCTACGACACCGAGCGGCAGTTCCTCGACGAGACCCGGCTGCTGCGCAACGCCTTGGGCCAGCTCGTCACCGGCACCCTCGCCGGCCTGTTCGACGCCCACACCAACATCGAGATCGACTGGCGCGCCCCCATCCAGTCCCTGAGCCTGTCCCGCCTCGACCCCTTGGGAGATGAGGCGATGGGCATCGCACTGCTGTGCCTCAACTCCTGGGGACGAGGGCTACGCGAGATCGCCGAACCCGGAGACCTCCGCATCGTGGTCCGCGACGAGGTCTGGAAGCAGATGCGCCTCGGCATGGCCGCCGTGATGAGCTTCGACGCCGACCTCCGCCTGTCTCGCGGCATGGCCGGCAAAGGCGGGGACGTCCAATTCGCCAACCTCCACAAGCCCTCCGACCTCCTCTCCGTGGGGGACGCCGGATCCCAGGCCACCATGATCGCCAAGGACCTCCTCGAGCTGGCCGACATCAAGATCCTCGGCGGGCAGAAACCCCGCGTCGCCGACGAGCTCGAAGCGATGCTCGGACTCGGACCCATCGCTCAGTCCCTGATAAGCGGCTGGGCGATGCAAGGCAAGGGCCGGGCCCTGTGGAGCGTCGGGGACTCCGCCTACAAGGTGCAGACCGTCCTTCATCCGATCGAGCGTGACCTCTTCTACACCAACGACGCCATCGCAGCCGCGTCCTAGGACGGTCGAGCACCCGATGCGGAAGGCGATCGCGGCGACACTCGCGGCTCTCGTCGTCCTGCTCGCGCTGCCACTGGGCGCGGCCGTGGTGGTGTCGATGGGGGTCGGAGCGGCCTCCGAGTGCGTTGCAGATCCTGCCGTCGTCCCACCGGCTGACTCCGCCCAGGTCGATCAGGCAGATGGGAGTGCACCCGCAGTCCCGACTGCCTGTCAGCGTGCAGGCGCCGCCGTCACCGTGGCGTCCTTCAACCTGTTGGGGGCCTCGCACACCGACCGCCACGTTGGCGGCGGCTCGACGGCGGACAACTTTCCGAGGTGGAACGTGCGGCTGCCTCGGGCACTGGCCGCCCTGACGGCAGCCGGTGTCGACATCGCCGCACTGCAGGAGGTGCATCCGCCTCAGGCGAAGGCGCTGGCACGCCAGTATGCCGACACCTGGGGCATGTTCCCCCGCCACGGACAGGTGCAGAACCGGGTCATCTGGGACCGCACCGCGTGGACCCTCAGCAGCGCCCGGCTCATCCCGATCCCGTACTTCGGCGGCAAGGACGTCGGCACGCCGCTGGTCGAGCTGAGGTCCGCCAGCACCGGGCAGAGCATGTGGTTGTGGGGCGTCCACAATCCTGCCGACACCCGCGGAAACGCGGCGGGCCTGCGGGCCGAGGCCCTGCGCCGCCAACTCGCCACGCTCTCCGAGTTGGCAACGAAGGGTACCCCCGGCGTCCTCGCCGGCGACTTCAACGACGCTCACGACGGACCCGAATCCTCCCACTGTCAGCTCACCCCCACGATGAGCAACGCCTTCGGCGGAACCTCCGACCCGTGCGTGCCACCCGCCAGTGGCGCGGCCGTCGACCACCTCTACGGCGTGAACCTCGCCTGGGCCAGCCCACGCGTCGACACCACGGTCCAGGCCCAGCGGGTGAGCGACCACCCCCTCGTCGTCGCCACGGCGACCAGCCCCACGAGCACCATCACCAGCGCCGCCTGCGCAGCCATGCACGACCGCTACGGGTTGGGTCCCGCCCAGCCACAGCTCGCGAAGCTCGTCGTTTCCCTCGCCCCGCTGTTCGGCGTCGAAAGGGTCGGCGGTGTACGCGCGACCGCCCGCGACGAGGGCTGGCGCGCGATGGAGGACCGCGGCAGTCCCGCCGAGAACCACCGCGACCACGTGCATAGCTCCGTGCTCCCGGCGGCCGACCTCCTCAACGACGGCGTCATCGACGCGGCCGGCGTCGAGGGCATGGACCCGGCGGCAGCGGCCTGCGGGAATGTCGTCTACCCGGTGCCACCCGCCTACATCACTGCCGACCGGCACAACTGGCACGACGCCGGTCCGAGCTGGTCGTCCTGGCACACCGGTACCGACTTCTCCATGCCGTGCGGTACACCCGTCCTCGCCGCGCATGCCGGCACCATCGAAATCGACACCAATCAGAGCTGGGCCGGGCCCTACCTGGTCAAGATCACGACCGGCCCCACGTCCCTGGCCACCTGGTACGCCCACATGGAGACCGTCACCATCAGCCGCGGCCAGAGTGTTGAGCCCGGCGAACAGATCGGCACCACTGGGGCCTTGGGCAACGCGAGAGGCTGCCACCTTCACTTCGAGGTCCACGAGCACAACGGATCCATCTACGGACCCGACAACGTCGACCCCAGCGTGTGGCTAAGCCAACACCCAGACCCCCGTGTCGCCTCCAACCTGCCCACCGAGCCCACCTCTGAGCGGACAACCGAGCCGACCCTGAGCGAGCCGCCGACCTGAGCTCCATTTCGCCGTCCGACCTGCTCGCCCGCAGGCGTGCACACGCCGTAGGTCGCAAGGACCAACAGACGGCACACGAAAGGGTCCACCCGCATGCAGCATGAACGTGTCCGAACGCCCTACCCCTGGACGTGGGAGATCCCGGCCACCGTCACCTGCATGCTCCTGATCGGACTGGTGTCGGGAATCCAGGTCGGCAGGACGATCGCCAACCTCGTGTGCGGAGCCGGGGTCACGTGGCCCGCCACTCCTCAGGTGGCCCACGATGCCGCCGCGGTGCCCATGCCGATCCCGTCACCCGTCGGTGCCGCGTTCTGGACCAGCCTGCCCGGAATCATCACCGGCGACGCTGCAGCCGGGCTGCCCCAACCCGTCCCGCCTGACCTCGCACCGCCCTGGCTCGTATGGATCAGCGTCGCCATCACGGACCTGCTGATCCTCGCCGCCACCACCTGGATCTGCGTCCAGTGGTATCTCCGCTGGGGTCCCGGCCGGATGCGAGGCATGGCGTCACCTGCCGAGGTCGCGCAATTGCTCGGCCTTCGACGGATCCGCCGCGTCGCCCCCTTGGTGCGGCCCGACCTCTACGGGACATCGACATCTCGGGCGTCCGGACGTCGCGTACCCGGCAACCCGCATATGCGTCATCCCGTGCGCCCTGACATGACCCGGATCAGGACAGCTGTCGCGGAAACTGCCCGGTCTCGGCATTCAGCACCCACCAGTGAGCGGGCCCCTCAAGTAGTCCAGCAGCCGAGCTTCTGGCTCAGGCGTCCACATCGCGCGGACCCGCGATGAGACTCCGGATCGATCCACGTGATGTCGGCTGGCGGATCGGTCGCGCCCACCAGCCGCGAGGCCGTGAACTCTGGGTGCCGTGGGACCGCACCGCCGGTGTGATCGGTCCCCAAGGCTCCGGCAAGACGCTCGACCTCCTCACTCCAGCGCTGCTCGCAGCACCCGGCGCGGCGCTCGTGACCCTCACCAAGGTCGAAGACCTGCTGCTCAGCCTCAGCGACCGCGCAGCCGGCGATCGGCCGTGCGTGGTGATGGACCCCTTCGGCCTCGCCGATGGCCTGTGGGACGACACCGTGCGTGAGCTCGTGTGGGACCCCGTGGCCGGATGCGTCGATCCACAGGTGGCCGAACGCCGGGCCAAGGCCTTCACCGCCGGCACGGTCAGCGGCGCCGTTCATGGCGGCACCGGCGACGACGCAGCACGCTTCTACGCCGCCGAGTCAGCCAAGGTCGTCCAGGGATACCTCCACGCTGCAGCCCTCTCGGGCAAGACCCTCGACGACGTCCTCCGTTGGGTCGCCAACCCTGCCGTGGCCACCGAGCCCACCGAGATCCTGCGCCGTCACCCCTACGCCGAACCGTTCTGGCATGGCCTGCTGCACGGCGCCCTGCGAGGCGACGACCGCACCGCCGGCAACACCGTCACCACCGTGCAGCAAGCCATGTCGCTGTTCTTCCAAGCTTCCACCCGACGCCGATGCGTACCCGGGCCCGCTCGGCCCGCCACCGACCTGACGGACGTGATCCGACGACGCGGAACGATCTATCTTCTCGGCCGGGAGGACCCGTACGCATCAGCGAGCCCACTGATGACCGCCGTCGCCGAGCACGTCCTCGACACCGCCCTCGCTCTCGCCCACGAGTCACCGTGGGGCGGGCGACTGTGCCCACCGATGCTCGCCTGCCTCGACGAGCTCCCGTCCACCGCACCCCTGCCGACGCTGCGGACCCGGATGGCCAACGAACGCGCCCTTGGACTCTCGTTCATCTACGCCGCCCAGACCCGCGCCCAGCTCACGTCCCTGTTCGGCGAGCACGAATCGCGGGCCCTCATCGGGCTGACCAACGTGCTCGTCGTCTTCGGTGGGTCCAAGGACGTCGCCTTCAACCAGGAAATCTCCGACCTCCTCGGCACCGTGCGTATCGGACGGGTCACCCACAACTCGGGCGGTCACGGTTCAGCCCGCAGCTTCTCCGGCGACGACATCGCCATCCTGCGCCCCGAAGAAGTGCGCCGACTACCCGAGCGCAAGGCCCTCGTCATCGCCGAGAACGGCAAACCCATCGTCGCCACGCTTGACCGCTGCGTCGACGGAAAGCACGGCGCCACCCTGCTCGCGCAACAACACAACCACCGGCACAAGCTCACCCATGACCGCCCACCTCAGCCCACTGCCGCGGCACGCACCCTCGGCGCCATCACCGAAGCACGCCGCCTCGGGCTCAACGACGACCCAGACCACCCCACCCATGCCCAGGACCCGCACCACGAGTCGGGCTACCCACATGCGGATGGAGCAGCTAGTGCGAGGACCATCCCGCGCCGAGAGATCGGCGACCGTTGGTGAGCCTCCACCACGAGCCACTGCTCCGCGCGCCGATCGTGCTGCCGTTCCCGCAACCCGGCGTTCTGGTGCGACTGGCCTACCGAGAAATGCACACCGCCATCAACGGCACACCCGAGGAGCAGAAAGCCCTCGGACCGCATGCGCTCCTCCCGCGGCCGTGGGACCCGGACACCTGCTCGGAGCCCGACCTGCGCCGCGACCTCTGGCGGTGGCTCGACCACGTGGTGATCTGGCTCAACCACGAATACACCTGGGACACCGCTGCACTCATCCCAGCCTGCTGGCCCGAACATCCACACCTCGTCCACGAAGTCGCCGTCATCGCCGACCAGCGCCGACGCGCCGGCCTCGCGAAGACCAGCGACGCCCTCGAGGAGTGGCATCGCTACTGCCTGCCGTCCTTCCTCGACCGCATGCGGAGCCGATTGGCCGGCCACTGCGCCGATACCCACTCGCCCTGGCCCGGCCGTCCCAGCCACAGCGACCACACCGACACCGCATGGACGCAGCGTCGCCAGGACCTGTTCGCCGCCGACACAGATCGGCTCCGCCCAGACCGATCTCCCGCCCCGGCCGCGGCGCTGCCACGGCTGGGCCTGGTCGACCTCGAGACGGGTGAGGTCGTCGGCGACCCCCCGCCAGACGCCTTCCCGCGCACCCGCACCCGCAAAGGCCCGCACGACTGACCTCCCGCCCGTGCACGGCAACGACGGGCCCACGTCGCGCGGGACTCACCGTCTGCAGACCCCATCGCTCGTGACCGCCGGAGACCACAGGACGGACCTAGGGGAGTGCAGGCCCGAAGTCAGGTCCACGCACTCGAAGGGACTCGCCATGTCCGCCACCGCCTCAAGCGAAACCCCAGCACGAGCCCTCGGCGCACGCGACATCGGCATTCGTCACCGGCGCGACACTCCCCGCAGGCTCCGCCCGGACAACAAGCGGCACAACGCGAACAGCCGATCACCGTGGACCTCAGCGCGCAGCCGCGGGGGAGACCGCTCGAGCGCCCCTCATGCCGGAGACTCGGCTCCGGCCGCGCTTGGCGCAAGCCGAGCAGCCGAGATGGAGTGACGGCGATGGATCCCGTCAAGCTCGTCGTCCGCTCTCCCGAAGAGCTGCTGGCAGCCGTACCTCACATGCTGGGCTTCCTACCCGACGAGTCCGTCGTCCTGGTCCCGTTCGGACCAGGGCTCCCGAGCCTGCGCGTCGACCTCCCCATCACCCCTCAACAGCGAGCCGACGTGTGGGAAGCCATCCACCAGGGCCTCCACCGACACGTGCAAGACGCAGTTCGAGTCGCACTGATCTGCTTCACAGCAGACGCCGAGAGCGCCAATCACGCGAGCCGGCACCTGTCATCTCGCCTCGAGACCATCGGAGTCACTACCCACCTGCGACTACACGCCGACGCGGACCGCTGGCGCGACCTCGACACCGGACGAACCGGGTTACAGGCCACCGCAGCGACGGACCGGCTGGCGGCGGAGATGGTCCTCGCCGGCGCCGTACAACCCATCAGCAGCAGGCAAGCGCTGGCGGCATCTCTCGTCGGGGACCGACAACCCGTCGCTCGAATACTCGGAAGCGCTCTTGCTGCAGCATCGGCGACGTCTGTGACCGCCGAGCGCAGCTGGGCGCAGGCCCGACTGCACCAGTTCCATGACGACGGCAACCGACTCTCCACCACAGACAGCGCACGGATGCTGGTTGCCATCGAAGACATCGGCACCCGCGACGCGCTTTGGACCGACATGACCCGACAGAACGCCCCATCGCACGTCGCCTTGTGGAGCGACATGACGCGGCGCGCGCCGGACTCGGTCCGCACCGCGCCCGCGTCACTCCTCGCGTTCAGCAGCTGGCTCCGCGGAGACGGGGCCCGCGCCTGGTGTGCTCTCGACCAGATACCTCCAGGGCCGCCGTACTCCATGGCCGCGCTTGTCGCCTCCGTGCTGGAGCACGGCCTCCATCCGCGCGAATGGGAGCGCCTCGACATGCAGATGCGCAAAGCCAGCGCCGACATCGACGCACCGGTCGCAGGCCCGCGACGCTGCCAAGGCCGGCGAGAAGTTCCTCGGACGGACAGCGCCACTCGGGGGCGGGGCCCGAATCGGTAATGCTCAGACCGCGGTCAGGATGCTTGTTGGGCAGCAGCGGAGGAATGGGCTAGCGTCCGCTCGTCATCTACAGACCCAGACGCCCTGCCTGCTGCTTCCTGCTCGAGACGTTCCTGGGCCATATGCGTCGAACGCATCGAAGTGGAACGCCCGGATGGGTCTTGTTCGTCGCGCAGTCCTCGTCTCTATCCCCACGGCGGACTCGCGGGCCGCGGCTATCTTGCTCCGGAAGCCGGTCGCTCCGGTGCCCGATCTGCCGGCTAGCTTTCTGACCGCTTGGTGATCGTGCCGGTGGCCAACCACACGTCAGCGATCCCACTAACCCTTCGTCTTCTTATTGCCCTTGCGCTTCTTGCGCCTGGCACGGCGGGTCGGCCACCAGTCGATCCAGTTACGGATCTCGCGCCCAAGCATCACGACCGCTCCGGAGCAGGCGGTCACCATGGCTGGGTCGCGCAGGGGTTCCAGCATGCTCTTCACCGCCCTCCTTCTGACGCCCTCGGTCTGGTCCAGTCGAGCAGCGGCGCGCCGACCACGCCCGACTCACAAAACGGTAGGGCCGACTGCCGACACGTTTGAAGAACACTCCACGACCACTGGCTCTGACAAGCGAGTGACGACGAGTTATCCACAGGACCTGTGGGCGTTGACCTGCGGAAACTCATCTTGCGCTCGGCGAACTCAGTGTCGAACTGCTCAGTCGGACGAGGTTGTGCTGGACTCGAAGATGCACGCGTTCTCGCTCAACAACGAGCTTCTGACCTGCGCGGACGCCAGCGATCTCGTCGAGGATCACTACTTTGTAGGCCTCCACCTCGATGGGGAGGTGGGGGCCGCCGGGAGTGGGGGTGCTTGCCCATTGTGGTCAGCATCTTGATCAACTCGTGGGTCACCTCGCACTCAGCCTGTCGTACACGCGGCGCAATGTCGCGCCCCGGACGGTACGCGGCGCTGTGACGCACCTCTCCTCGCGGCGGAGTGACGAACCCTGATTGCGGAGAGCCTGCGGTCGCTGAGTGTCCTGCGCCGCCGTCGGTCCATCGATATGGTCCTCGCACCTGGGCTGTCTAAGTCGTCGCTGCTTTTGTTGGAGGTTTGAGATGGCCACCGTTGCCGAACATATCGGGGCCGCCGACGCAGTCATCTGCGCCAACATCGCCACGCTGCCCAGTCAGCGCGATCTCCTATCGCAGAACGTTCTCGGGCAACTGCGAAACTTGGTCGAAGGCGTCGCCGTGCGCCTGCATGCCGGTCACGGGGACGTCGAGTACAACTATGACGCCATCGAGGCCGCACTCTCTTGGGTGAAGGCGAACGGTCGACTGAACTTCGTCACCAAGTTCCACACTCTGCTGAAGCCGTCGGTCTCCCACTACACGTTCGATGGCGACACCTCGGAGCGGCTCATGCTCCGCTATTACGAGTACATGCTGCGTCTACGCACCCTGCTGCACAATGAGGCGGGGGTGGCGGTTCTCGGAAACCTCGAGCTGTTTCCGCTCGACCAGGACCCGGCGCTCGCCGAGTACCACGAGAAGATCGCCGTCGAGATCGACCGGCCGGGCAGGGCGACCTCGACCCGCCACGACCGGTTCTACATCCACAAGACACGACCCTTCGTTACCGGCGGCCGCGTGTACTACGAGGTCACGTTCTACAAGGCCGTCAACCGGGTAAGCAAGTCCGACCGAATTATCGCGTTCACCGACATAGACATCGCGGACAACTACTCCGCAAACCTTGGCCTGCAGGCGGTCACCATCGAGGTCTTCGGGCAGCAAATGCCGGTGACCCTCATCCGCAACTGGGAAGTGTCGATCCGGCCGTGCGAGGTCGACCGCTTCGCCAGCCTCGTCGGGAAGCCGACGAAGGTGCGGGCGGACTCTGCCGAGTACAAGTTTGTGATGACTGGCCTGACCGGCGGTTCAACCCTGCTGGACCTCATCGACGCCTCCGATGACTGGTACGACGACGTCAAAGCCCGGGGAACGGCCACCTCACGGAATCCGCAAATCTTTCCGGCAATTGACGTGGCCCGCGGGATCATCCGCGAGAAAAGACCCGGTCACAACCTCCTGCGCTACTTGCTCCTTCGAATGCGCAACGACTGGCTGAAGGCGCAATACCACTGGGAACCGAACGCCCGCCTGTCGAACCTCAACTTCAGCTACTCGTGCATTCCGTTCGACGAGATGCCGTTCTGCACGGCGCCGCGGGCCCACAACCCTCGGTTTTGGGACCTCATAAACAGCCTCGACACCACCGGCCGCACCCACGAACTATTGGCTCGCCGCGTACAGCGCAACGTCGAGGATCACGGGATTCTGTATACCCCGGTCGCCGACCTCGAGGACCTGGGCGATGTGAAGGCCCTCATCGCCACCTACAACAGCAAGCTGTACTACAGGCACCGGCCCGCCCGGGACCTCGTCCTCGACAACGGCCACGTCTTTATCCAGAGCTATGAGAACGACACCCACGACATCGTGACCAAGCTCCAAGCGCGGGCGGCCGGCGGCATCAGCGGGTACACGGCCGCGGTCGAACAATGGCTCGGGACGACGGCGCACACCGTGGACGACGCCGCCAAGCGCTCAGCACTCACCACGTTGTTCGCTCAGTCCCGCGTTGCGCTCGTCTACGGTGCCGCCGGGACGGGGAAGACCCGCATGGTCGATCACATCGCCAACTATTTCGGCGGGCACCAGAAACTGTTCCTCGCCAACACCCACCCCGCGGTCGAGAACCTACGGCGCCGCGTGAGCGCCCCACAATCATCCTTCCGAACCATTGCCAGCCACAAACACAACCCCACCGGCGACTTCGATCTGCTCGTCATCGATGAGTGCTCTACGGTCAGCAACGCCGACCTCCTGGACATCCTGGAGTACACCAGCTTCAAACTCATCGTGCTCGTCGGGGACGTCTTCCAAATCGAATCCATTAGGTTCGGCAACTGGTTCAATGTCGTGCGGTCCTACATCGAGCCGTCGTCGATCTTCGAGCTGACTACCCCGTACCGCGCCAGCAGCGATGAGCTCGTCGACTTCTGGACAAAGGTCCGCGACCTCGACGAGAGCATCACCGAGGCCATCGCCCGTAATCGGTACTCGACCGTACTGGATGCCAGCCTTTTCGAGAACCACTCCGCCGACGACATCATCCTGGCGTTGAACTACGACGGCTTGTACGGCATCAACAACATCAACCGGTTCTTGCAGGCCAGTAATCCCTCGCCCGCCGTGCCGTGGGGGCCGGCCGCGTACAAGGCCGGCGACCCAGTCCTGTTCTCAGACACCAACCGGTTCAAGCCGCTGATCTACAACAACCTCAAGGGCACCATCGTCGACATACAAACTTACGACGGCAGCATTCAATTCGACGTCTGCCTCGACCGGGACGTGACCGAGTTCGACGTCGCCCCTTACTTCGACCTGCATTGGGTCTCCGATTCGACCGTGCGTTTCGCGGTCTATGACATCGACATAAGTGACGAGGACGACGACACCGACACAACCACTGTCCCGTTCCAGGTGGCGTATGCCGTCGGCATTCACAAGGCCCAGGGCCTGGAGTACGACGCGGTCAAGGTCGTCATCACTAGCGCCAATGAGGACGACATCACGCACAACATCTTTTATACGGCCATCACCCGAGCCCGACAGGAGCTTCGGATCTATTGGTCGCCTGAGACGCAACAGGCGGTCATCAGCGGACTCCAGACCGCGGACGCGAGGAAAGACGTCGCGCTCCTGTCGTCGCGAACGGGTCTTAAGCCGATCCGGCGTCGCCGATAGCGAGAAGCGGCTCCAGTCTCCACCCTCACACCATCCAGACGGCATGCCCGTCACGTCAACGGAGACGGTCGGAGGCTGTCCATGTCGCCGATTGGCGGCGCTGTCTCAGGCCCCGCAGGACCTCATCTGTCACATGAGTTTCAACACGCTCGACACCTCGCACGCATCCCCAAGCGTCATGACACCTACGCTACTTTTGGACAGTGCCCGGACCCACCACCCGGCCGCCCTTCACGCTTCACAGCGGCGATGTCCGCCTGACGTACGGGGCTTGGCCAACGCCCTCAACGATCATCAGCGACGGCGCGTACGGCGTGCGTGGCTTCCATGGCGACACCACCAGTCCCGAGACTCTCGCCGACTGGTATCGACCGCACGTTGAGGCTTGGACCGCAGCTGCGCACCCATCCACGACCCTTTGGTTTTGGAACACTGAGGTCGGATGGGCGAGTGTTCACCCCCTGCTTGTCGAGAACGGTTGGGACTACGTAGAGACCGTCACTTGGGACAAGGGCATCGCCCATATAGCCGGCAACGTGAACGGCAAGACCATCCGCCGCTTCCCGGTGGTGACTGAGGTCTGCGTGCTCTACCAGCGCCGGTTCGCTGCTGAGACGCCCGCTGGCCCCATGCCGGTCCAGCAGTGGCTGCGTCATGAGTGGCAGCGCGCTGGCCTCCCCCTTTACCTCGCAAACGAAGCCTGCGGCGTGCGTAACGCAGCCACTCGCAAGTACCTGACCCAGGACTGGATGTGGTACTGGCCACCCGGTGAGATGGTCGAGAAGCTGGCGGCGTACGCCGAAGAGCACGCACGCACCAAGAGCGACGCCTGGCCGTTCTATTCGCTCGACGGCCTAGCTCCCGTCTCCGCGAAGGAGTGGAATACCCTTCGCTACCAATGGAATCACACCCATGGCCTAACCAACGTCTGGCAGCGCGGACCACTCCACGACAACGAGCGGCTTAAGGGAACGCTGCGCCGTGCAGCGCCTCGCGTCTACAAGCCGACGTCCAGCAGTTCGGCCCACCTAAACCAGAAGCCGCTCGAATTCATGGAGCGTCTGGTTAAGGCAGTTACGATGCCGGGAGATGTCGTGTGGGAACCCTTCGGCGGACTGGCTTCAGGATCAGTCGCAGCGGTCGCTCTGGGCCGTCAGGCGTACGTCGCTGAGATGGACCCGGACTTCGTGGACATCGCGCGTGAGCGTCTGGTGCTAGCGGCTGCCGAGGCTGATCCCAAGCTCGAAGAGGCTCGGATAGACGCGCCGGAAGGTGCCGAACCACAAGCGTAAGTCGGCTTGGTGAGGTAGGACATCGTCCCGTGTCAAACCAGATCCCGCCGCCGCCCGAACCTCCCGAGCTGGACGATAATGACCCGCGTACCAAGCTGCGGGACAACCTCATGTCCGTGCTTGCAGGCTTGCCGTCCTTCTTCGAGTTCGACAGCACGTTTGCCGGGATCAACGCGACAGACCTTCACAGCCTGAACACCCTGCTGGGTACTTCGATCGAGGCTCAGGTCGTTAAGGCACTGAACCAGCAACGCAAGGTGTGGGACCCGGACGACGAGTGGCCCGGCTACGCCTTCGAGCGTCAATCGCAGCGCTTCCCGGACGTGTTGCTGACGAGGCGACTCAGCGGGGGCGCTCCTGAGATTGCGCTGGGCATCGAACTCAAGGGCTGGTTCTTGCTGGCGAAGGAGGGCATGCCGAGCTTCCGCTTCGAGACGACACCTGGCGCTTGCAGTGATCACGACCTACTCGTCTGCCTTCCATGGCACCTGGACAACGTTTTGGCCGGCCAGCCTGTTGCGGCCGATCCCTACGTCGTGTCTGCCAAGTGGGCCGCGGAGTACCGGAACCACTGGTGGGAGTTCATTCGTGACACCAAGTCCGATGCGGGCATCAAGAGCCCGGCGGCAGCGACGCCCTACCCGTCCAGCATCGATAACATCCACGACGTCCCGAACTATGACGGCGGAGGCAACTTCGGGCGTCTGGCGCGGTCGCCCGTGCTCATGGGCGACTGGGTTAGGGAAGCTCACAAGACCGAGGTCCTAGGCATCCCGATCGGGGACTGGTTCAGCTTCCTGCGCCAGCACACTGACGTTGGCGACCGGGAAGAGGTCAGCGAGAAGCTGCGGACTGAGATGAAGAAGAAGGTTAAGAAGCTGTCCGACTCGGATGGCCAGCTGATTGCCAACATGGTGAATATGATCGGCGACATCATCGCTAAGGACTGAGCTTGTCGGAACTGACGCCGATGAACCGGATCCGGCGCAGCGTCATAGTGGGCGGGGTGGGCTTGGTGTCTCCCATGCCCAGCATGGGGGCCTGGGTCTCGTGCCGGTTTGGATCAACTGCGTGGCTGGCGCCGCACTAGCTCCGGGGAGGCGAGGCTCGCCCGCTCGAGCGAGTTGGGGCGCGCAGTTCATGCGGGGGCGCGGCGTCTGGTGTCTGCGCCGACGTCTTGTCGTCGTGCCGGGTACCTATGTCTCCGAAAGCCGCGAGTCGATAGCGAAGGTCGCGCGCGGGCAGGGCACCAAGTGGGTTGTCGCCGACAGCAATTCGGACTGTGGTCTCGACGTCGCACCCCTCCTCGTGGATTCGCTGCAGAACGGCAGCGGTGGCCGGCCAGTCGGGCTGTGCGATGAGCCTGGGGTCAGCGGCGAGCGCGATTGGTGTCCATCGCTCCGCCGGGGTCTTCGCGGCATCGGCCCGCAGGCGGCCCCGGACATCGCTCAGATTGTTCAGCTCGGTGAGTGCGGCTTTTCGCGGGTCGCGGTCCCACGTCTTCACGGCATTGCGTAGGCCGCTTCGGACCTCGGTGTCGCGTAGAGCAAGTCGGGCTCGGATGGTGGCTACTGTCACCGGCCAGGTGTGTGGCGGTCGGGTGGCAGCCACGCGGAGCGCGGCGTCGCGGACTTGCTCGGGTGGTAGGGAGGTGAGGCGCTCGGAGAGAAGGTGGTCGCCCAGTGGACGCGCGATTGCCAGGGCTGCGGTCAAGGCAGCGGGACCACGCCGGGTCAGGAGTTCGGCCGGGTCGAGTCCACTGGGGAGACGCGCGTAGCGCGGGTCGAGCCCGTGGGGCGCGAGGATCCAGAAGTCGCGCTCGGCGGCCAGCTGGCCGGCGAGGTCGGCATCGGGCGCCACGATCGGGTCATGCCCCGTCGACTGCCTGATCTCCGCGAGTTGTCGCGTCTGTTCCTCGGTGAGCGAGGTGCCGAGTGGTGAGAGCCCGAGGTAGCGGCCCGCGCTTGCGACGGTGACGGCGATGGCGTCAACGGGGCCTTCGACGATCACGGGCATGGCGCCTGCGGCGATGAGGTGGTCGTTCGCGCCGAAGAGCTGTGCGCCCTTGTGGAAGAGCGGGGTGTCGGTGGTGTTGAGGTATTTCGGCCCGCCTTGGCGCTTGTTGGTGAGGTCCGGATGGCGTCTACCCACGAATCCGAGGACTTCGTCATGATGGCTGATCGGGAAGATGAGGCGGTCGCGGAACTTGTCGATGAGGTGGCCCCGCGATGACATGGTCGCGACGCCGACGGCGAACATCTCTTCGTCGGTGACTCCGTGGTGGCGCAGATGATTGACGAGGTGGTGCCAACCGGCCGGTGCGTGTCCGGGATGGATGTCCTCGTGGCCCGCGAGGTCGATGCCGATGCGGTCGGCGAGGTGGTGGCGGCTCCAGGAGTCGGTGAACTCGGCCTCGAAGAAGTCGCGGGTCATCTGGTTGATCTCGACCATCCGCTCGCGCGAGACGGGGGCGAAGTACCACTGCTCGGCGTGCTGGCCCATGAGGCGGAGCTCGGCGTCGGTCGGCTCGAGTGGGGTGGGCCCGAGGTCGCGGATCAGGGCCGCGACGGCGAGGTCGGGCTCCACGTAATCGTGCGCGGCGAGGGATCCGCCGGCCTCGAGGTCGGCGTTGGTCGAAATGTCGCGGGGAGCATCGGCGAGAGCTGGTGTATGCGAAGAGGCGGGGAGGTGGTGGCGCTCGGGGAGTTCGACGAAGGTGCTGGGGTCGATCTCGACGCCGTCCCACAGGTCGGCGGGTGGGGGGTCGAACGGGGGCTCGTGGTCGTCTGGAGTCGGGACGGGGGTTAGGGCGATCGAGGTGCGCCAGACCAGTTCCTGGCACTCGTCGACGTGGTTCGTCGGGGCGCTGACGGCAGCGGTGCCGTCGTCGCGTCTCGAGGGCAATGAGGTGGTGCCGAGGATCTGCTCGAGCCGCCACCCGCGCTGCAGGGCGTGGTCGATGGTGGTGACCAGGGCTGGCCACCAGGCGCTGTCTTGTATGCGCCCGGCGCGCTCTCCGCCGAGCAGGTCGTGCAGCTGGACCGTCCATTCGGCAGTGACGAGATCGCGACTCGAGTGGTGCTTACCGTCGCCGGGCCGGACGGCTACGGCGGGGGTGACGTGGCGCGCCATCCGCCACCACAGGGCGGCGGCAGCATGGTGGTCGGGGAGGGCGCCACCGGTGGTTGCCGCGGATCGCAGCAGGTGGTGCGCCGGCAGGCCGGCGCGTGACATCGCGGCCAGGCGTTCGGCGAGCATCGGCGTGAAGCCGTCGTCCCTGGTCTGCGGGGCCACCGAGTAGAGGAGGTGTCGCCATTCGTCGAGGACGGGGCTGCTGGCGGAGGTGACAGCACGCCCGATATGTCGCTGATGGGCCCGAGTGGCCGCCTGCGATTGTGGCGGGCCGGTGGGTCTGCGGTCGTCGATCGGGACCTGCATCGCGGCACGCCACACCTCGACAGCAGCGGACGCCTCGAGTGACGCAGAGAGGCCGTTCTGCGCCCAGACTGGGGGAGTGGGCTGCGCCACCGCCCGGGTTCGGACTTCTGCGGCCAGGCTCTCGACGAGTTCCGCGCGGTGGGTGAGATACTCGCCCCACTGCGGATCCTCGGCAAGGAGTTCAGGGATCGCTGGCAACCACGGCAGCGGTCGACAGGACACCGCGCGCGTGCCGGTGGTGCTGGCATGTGACGCTTGGAGGCCGGGGTGGCCATTCGTGATGGCGTCGAGGCGCCAGTCGAGCACCGCGGCGCGGTCGGTGGCGCTGGTCAGCTGTCCAGCGGCGACAGCACGTGTGAGGAGCGCGCTGGGATCGTTACCGTCGGCGCCGAGAAGCAGCAGGTGGCTCCGCAAGGTCGGCCACGCGGCCTCGCTCGACAGACCCGGCACCAGCGCTTGTGCGGTGGCATCGAGGGCGTCGACCACAGTCACCGGTGCACCGACGCGACTGGCGGCGGTGCTGGTTACTGGGGTACTGGTTGGCTGGCGACGCAGGACGTCCTCGGCGGCGATGTGGAGGCTGTCGAGGTAGCGCTGGGCTGCGTGGCCGAGCCGGGTGGCGGGGTCGGCTTGGTCGCGCAGGAGGCTGGTGGCGGAACGTTGGGTGTCGTCGCGCGCCAGGATCGACTCGAGGATCTCGGTCGGGGTGCGGGGGTGGGTCAGCTCGGGGCGGACGACCGAGTGGGGGTCGCCGTCGCCGACGACTTGGAGGTAGATGTGGTTGGCGACCGAGCCGCGGGTCATCATCGTGTACAGCTGTTGACGTGATTCCTGCCCAGTGGCCAGGCCGTGCATGGTGTCAGCAGTGACGCCCTGTGCGGTGTGCACGGTGCAGGCGTATCCGAGTCCGGTGGACGTGTGGACGTAGTCGTGGGGCAGCCGGACGGTGTGGTGGTGGCGGGTGTGTTGGACGGTGAGGGCGCCGTTCTGGTGGACTGCGAGCACGGTCCATCGGTCGCCGTTCTTGACCCAGTCCGTGGCCGTTAAGCGGAGCCGGCGGTTGTTCTCCCGGGTGATGATCGAGTCTCCGACGGATGCGTCGTTGCCGTCGCCCAGCTGGGCAGTCCGGCTGTGGACCGCCTTGACGTCGAGTGGTTGTTGGTCGATCCGGTGAGCGCGTGCGCGGCGGTTTAGGTCGCTGACGAGCTCGCGTGTGGGGGCGAGCATGATGGCGTCGCGACCTTGGGTGTGGTCGTCGACCCATGCCGCGAAGACCTTGTCGCTGATGGTGGCGAGGTCGCCGACGTGGACGCGCCCGAGGTCGAGGTAGAAGCCGAGTGCTTCGGTTCTGCCGTCGCGTAGCGCCAGTGACGCGGCACCTTCACCTGGGTCGGTGAAACGGACGAGTTCGGTGAGCTGGAGGGCGCCGTGCTGGGTGCGGATGTCGCGCAGGACGCCGCCGGCACCGATCGCAGTGAGCTGTTGGTCGTCGCCGATCAGGCGGACGCTGCCACCGCGATCGAGGACGTACGAGACGGCCGCGTCGAGGGAGAGGGTGTCGGCCATGCCGGCTTCGTCGATCACGACGAGGGTGGCGGGGCCGATGTCAGCGACCCAGTCCGGTGGTGCAGTCGTGCGGCCCGGTGCGCCGTCTGATGACCCGCAGTCGTGGTGATGGACGTGCGCCACAGTGTGGGTGAGCTTCGCCAAGGTGTCGGTGCGGATCCCGGCGTGGGCGCGGTGTGCACCGTCAGCGCGTGAGTCGGCTGCGGCCATCGACGTGCGCAGCGCGTCGGCTGCTGCGGCCGAGGGGGCGAGACCGATGACGGTGCCGCCCGCGTCTGTCCAGGCCCGGGCGAGGGCTCGCATGGCGGTGGTCTTGCCGGAGCCGGCTGGCGCGATTGCTAGCTGCAGGCGGGCGCCGGAGGTTGCCATCGCGCGCACCATGGTGGCCTGACCGGCGTTCAGGGTGAGTCCGTTGGCAGTGGATTCGAGGAGCGCCAGGTCCACAGACGTTGCGTCCGCGGCGTGACCGTCGCGGCGACCAGCCGCGGCGACCAGCCGCTGTTCGGCGGCCAGGATCCGCTGTGAGGTGTACAGGTCGGAGCCGGCCGATGTGTAGACCGATGTCCCGTCCGCGCGGCGCAGTTGGTCGGGCTCGGCGATCCCGTCCGCGTCCGCCAACGAGGTCCGGCTGGGCCGTGCGAGCCTGACAGATGCAGAGTCGAGGACCTCGCTGACCAGGAGATTCACGACCCGAGGGACGTCGGGTGTGGCGACATTGGCTGTGCGGGTCTGGCGTTGGGCTTCGGCGTAGACGTGCCAGTACTGCCACGTGCTGCGGCCGCACTCGAGGGTCGACAGGATGCGGTCGGCGGTTGCAGCGAACCAGGTTGAGTCGGCGACGGCGCGGTCGCGCCGACTGCTCCTGCTGGTCGGGTGCAGCGCCGTGTGGACCATCCGAGCGAGATGCTCGGGCGTGCCGAGCACCTCGATGGCTTCGCGGTGCCAGGCGTCGCGTTGCTTGGCGAGCGAGCGCGGTTCGTGCTTGGCCTCCCGGGTCTCGAGGGTGGCCTGCTGGGCGAGGTGAATCGTCTCGACGGGCGTGGGAGGCCGGCCGTGCGTGTCCTGGAACTGCGTGACGAGGACAGCCCGGCGGTCCTCGACACTGAGCCGCCGCTTGGAGAACCTGGTGTTCAGACGGGGATCGACCCCGACGATCTCCCGCACTGCGCGCTTGCCCAGATCACGCCCAGCCGTGCCGTCGGGCCGCTCCGCAAACGCGAGGCCGAGCGCGTCGGTCAGGTGGTGCTCGAGGGCGGTGTTGTAGGTCTCCGACGTTGCCACGACGGCCTTGTGGAGCGGGCGGCCGTCGATCGCCAGCCACTTCCCGGCGTCACCGTCCGGGACGTGGCCGACGCCTTCGGGTGGGGCGGTGAGGGTCTGGACCTTGTTGGCGACGACGACGTGGGTATGGAGGTCGGGGTCGCCGGCGCGGGAGTCGCGGTGGGTGAACGCGGTGGCGACCAGCCCGCGCACGTCGACCTGCCGCACCCCGTTGGCGCCTTCACGGCTGTAGAGAGCGGTGGTCTCGAGGAACGTGAGGGCGTCCTGGACGGCTGCATGGTGGGCGCGTTCGATGGCCGCTGCGGTGGCCGGGTCGGCGATCGCCCACAGGGTCGAGACGCTCTTGACGGGTGAGAACGTGAGGTCGTAACCGGCGACCGCGGTGGTCTTTGGTCGGGAGTGCTGGGCGATGGTCGCGGCGAGCTCGCGGGCGCCGTCGGAGCCGGGGGAGGGGGCCCGGCCGTGCTGGGCGCTAAAGAACTGCCGGGCGACGTCGGTGCGGATCCGTGCCCGCTCCTGGGCGGGGACGGCCCAGTCGCTGGGTAGTCCGGCGGCGGCGTTGGCGGCGGCGAGTCGTTTCGCGACCTCGATCCGGAACGCGCTGACGTCGTTCTCGTACACCTTGAACGGCGCACCCAGGCGAGCGGCGTCCCGGTACTCCGCTTCGGTCGGGCGGGCGCCTTCGACACGGCCGATCCGCTCATCGAGCGCGTGAACCCGGTCCGTCGCGAGCGGGTGGTGCCCGGCCCCGAACAGGTTCTGCATGTGTTCGGCCGTCACCACGTCCCCGGCATCCAGGCCGTCGATCCCGGCCATGCCGGACCCGACCCACACGCCGGGAGTCTCGCCCTTCTCCGTGTAGTACGACGCCAAGCCGACGTGGCCCTTGGCGGTGGCATCCAGGGCGGCGACCTGCCGGGTCAGGTAGTCGTACCCCGACCCGGCGGTGAGCTTGTGCAGGCTCATGGTCACCCGCACCTACGTGCCGCCGGCGGGCCGCAGGTGTCACGTCCGGGCTGCGGTGCCGGCGACGACGTCAGGGCGGCGGCGGAGGCGGCGCACCGGCAATGCAAGAGGTGTGTGTGACTTGGACTGGTCGCGCGAGATGGGGGGACGCGCTGGGGCGGCTGGCGGGTTGATCTGCCGGGTGCGGACGAGGTGCGTCGGGACTGGTCGGAGTGTCGGTGAGCGCGGCGCGAGGAACGGCGGCGTAGGTCGTTCCAAGGACAACCTTCGAGCTAGGAGTTGATCAGATGGGCACGCAGAGTGTGCGGCAAGCTGCCCGCCGTGATGCCCGGACAGTCGCGTCGAAGAGACGCGCTGAGCTTCTTGAGCGCAGTAGACGGCTTGAGGACCTCGCGGTGAGCGTCATGACGGCGATCAAGGAGCGCGATCTATCGGTCGAGCAAGCCGAGCGCAGGGCCGGCGAGGCCCTGCAGCGCATGACCACTGTGGAGGGGCTGTCTTTGCGAGAGGCTGTCGAGTGGTGCGGAGACAGCATCGACCTTCACGAGGCGGCCAGGCTGCGGAAGGTCGGCGATCGGCCTTAGGCCGTTGCCGGTTGACGCTCCCTAGCCGGAACTCGATCCGGTCGGGGCTTGCGGGAATCGGCCTCTGTTTGCTGCGCCACCAAGCGTCAGTGGCCCGGTCGAGGTTCCGCTCGCAGGACAGCGATTCGTTCAACGCCCTCTAGAGTGGAACGCCGAGGAGCTTGCGCAGATCCGAGCGTCCGCTGCCCTTGTAACGCTCACTCTCGCGCAGGGCGGACCTCGCTTGGCGTCGAGGTTATTCGGCCCCACCGGTGCGGCACACCGCCGCACCGTTGGCTCGCCGGCGGCTCCGAGTTGGGCTGTAAGCGATGGCTGGGTAGACCTGCAGCAAGGTGCTCATTCGCTACGCACCCGGGCCAACACCGATGTACGCGCCGCCGATGTGGCCAGGCGCCTCTTACCTCCGGGCGATTTGACGAGGCCCCAAGCACCGAATGAGCGAGTTCCGAGGTGCCACCTCGACTAGTCGGTGGGGCCGAGAGCGACCGCCAAGGATCGAAGCACCCCAGATGCGACCCGGTAGTAGGCCCACTTGCCGCGCTGCTCACGGGTCGCCAGCCCGGCTTCGACCAGCAACTTCATGTGGTGGGAGACGGTCGGCTGGCTGAGGCCGACGGGTTCGATCATGTCGCAAACGCACCCCTCACCTTCCGGCGCAGCAGCGATCATCGAGAGCAACTTGACCCGGGTCGGGTCGCCAAGAGCCTTGAACATCCGCGCGAGTGTCTCGGCCGCCTCGTCGCTGACGATGCCCGCCGTCATGGGGGAGCAGCAGGCGGCGAGATCGGCGGACTGGATCACCGGGAGAGTCGTTGGCATGGAATCCACTATGGCGTATGCATTGACATTTGTCGATGTGTTCGTACGATGGTCGCATTGATGATCGTGAATGTGAGGAGTTGGGAATGAGTGACCTGCCTGTTGTGGTGATCGGCGCTGGCCCGCAGGGCTTGGCTGCTGCTGCGCACCTGCTGGAGCGCGGCTTGAAGCCGCTCGTGCTGGAGTCCGGCCTCGAGCCGGCCTCCGCGGTCGCCGAGTGGGGCCACGTCCGCCTGTTCTCGGCGTGGCCCGAACTCGTCGACAGCGCCTCGGCACGGCTGCTCGAGCCGACCGGCTGGACCGCGCCGCAGGAGGGCTACCCGACCGGAGCGGAATGGATTGACGGCTACCTCGCCCCGCTGGCCAAGGCGCTGGGGGACCGGGTCCGCTACGACACCCGCGTCACGGGTGTCTCCCGCAAGGGCCGCGACCGCCTCGTCGACGCTGACCGTGCCGAGCAGCCTTTCACCGTCCACGTCGCTGACAGTGATGGCGTCGAGTTCCGCCTGGAGGCGCGCGCCGTGATCGACGCCTCCGGCACGTGGCGCCACCCGAACCCCGCTGGCGCCGACGGACTGTCGGCGCTGGGCGAGCGCGCGGCCGCCGACCTGATCAGCTACCAGGTGCCCAACCGCGCCGCCCCTGAGCGGTACGCCGGCCAGCACACCGTTGTGGTCGGCTCGGGCGACTCGGCGTTCAACGCCATCCACGAGCTCGTCCAGATCGCCGCGGACCACCCAGGCACCCGGATCACGTGGGCGATCCGCCGCGCCGTCAGCGAGGGCACGTTCGGCGGCGGCGCCGCCGATGAGCTGCCCGAGCGCGGTGCACTCGGCCAGCGGGCCAAGCGGGCCGTGGAGTCCGGCGCGGTCGAGCTAGTGACCGGCCTCCGCACCGCCGAGATCCGCCGCGATAAGGATCGCGCCGTGCTGGTGGGGGAGGACGGCCGCGAGGTCCCGGCCGCGGACACGGTGGTGGTGCTGACCGGCTTCCGCCCCGACTTGTCGTTCCTCTCCGAGATGCGACTCGACCTCGATCCGACCTTGGAGGCGCCGCGTAGGATCGCCGCCGAGATCGACCCGAACATCCACTCATGTGGCTCCGTCCAGGCGACCGGTGCCGCGGACCTCGCGCAACCGGAGCCCGACCTGTACCTGGTGGGGATGAAGTCCTACGGCCGGGCGCCGACGTTCCTGGCGCTGACCGGCTACGAGCAGGTCCGCAGTGTGGTGGCGGCTCTGGCCGGCGACCACGAGGCCGCGGCCCGGGTCGAGCTGGTGCTGCCCGACACCGGGGTGTGCGGCGGCGCGGGGGTCTTCGACGACCCGGAGAGCGCGGGAGGCGGCTGCTGCGCACCGGTGCCGGCCGTGCTCGAGATCGGACGGACTCCTGTCAGCCTCTAATCTCACCGTGGCGGGGAGCCGGCCGCGCACCAAGGCCGGCTCCCCGCACCCAGCGGGAGCTGGACGGATGCTCGTGGCGCTGTGCGTGAGCGTGACCGTCAGCTACGGGGTGCTCTACTACGCCTTCACCGTGCTCGCACCCGCGATCTCCGCGGACACCGGCTGGTCGGCAACCGCGGTGACGGCCGCCTTCTCCGCGGGCAGCTTGACCGGCGCCGTGGCCGGCATCGCGGCAGGACGGCTCCTGCAACGTCGCGGGCCCAAACTGGTGATGACGGCCGCCAGCGCGCTCGGCGCCGGCGCCATCGCCGTGGTGGCGCTCGCCCCGAGCTACCCCGTGTTCGTCCTCGGGTGGCTCCTGGTCGGCCTGGCCAGTGCGGGCACCTTCTACCCACCCGCCTTCGCGGCCCTGACTCATTGGTACGGCGCCGGCCGGGTACGCGCCATCACCACGCTCACCCTGGTCGCGGGCTTCGCGTCCACGATTTTCGCGCCCCTCACCGCGGCGCTGGGCGAGTGGTTCGGCTGGCGCGCCACCTACCTGATCCTGGCGGCACTCCTGCTCGTCGTGACGGTGCCTGCGCACGCCCTCACCCTCCGGCTGCCGTGGCACGATGACGCCGGCACGAGCCACGGACGAGCAGACCGGGACGTCCTGACCAGCCGGACGTTCCTGCTGATGGCGGTCTCGGGCACCCTCGCCTCGCTTGCGATGTATGCCTCGCTCGTCAACCTCGTCCCGCTGCTCCTCCACCACGGCGTGAGCCTGCAGCTGGCCGCGTGGGTCCTCGGGATCAGCGGCGCGGGACAGGTCGCCGGTCGCCTGGCCTATCCGGTGCTGGACCGGTGGCTCTCGCCCAACGCTCGCTCGGCCGGCGTCATGGCAGTCATGGGTGCCACACTCGCGGCCCTGGCCCTCGTGCCGGGCCCGGTTCTCGTGCTCGTCGTCGTGGCCGTGCTCGGTGGCGCGGCCCGAGGCCTGTTCACCCTCGTCGGCGCCACCCTGGTCAGCGACCACTGGGGCCCGCAGCGATACGCCGCGCTCAGCGGCGTCTACCACGCGCCCAAGGGAATCGCCGCGGCGCTCGCACCCGCGTTCGGGGCCGGTGTCGCTGCGATCGTGGGCGGCTACCCGGCCATGTTTGGGGTGCTCGCCGCGCTCGCGCTCGTCGGTGCAGCACTGGCTGCTTTTGCCGGTGACCCCCCAGCCGAGCTGCGGGGCGCCGATGCTGCGAGCTAGCCGGGCGGACCCGCGGGTACTCGGTCGACGTCCAAGGCGTCGTCGAGCACCCGCGGGATGGGCTCAGGACCCGATGACCCCGCCGTCGTCCTTGGTAATGACCACGGTCGCCGAGCGCGGGGTGGTCAGTCCGTCGAGGTGCGGCCACTGGCTGGGGCTGCCGTCGCCGGGATGCTGGATGTTGACGAACATTGTGCGCTGATCGGGTGTGGTGACCACGCCGGTGACCTCGCAGCCGGGGACGCCGGTGAGGAACCGTCGCAGCTCCGGCACGCCCGCATCGTCGGTGCGGTACGGGTTGGCGGCCAGCATCTGGTCGTTGGCGCCGAGGGGCTGGGTGCCGTCGGTCTGGATCCAGACCCGGCCGTCGGGGTCGGACCAGATGCCGTCGGGTGAGCCGAAGGCGTCCTCGTCCGCGATCGTGGACCCGTCGCCGCTGCTGCGGCCCTGTCCGGCAAGGAGGAAAAGGTCCCACTCGAACGTCGTGGCCGTGTGGTCGCCGCGCTTCTCCTTCCAGCGGACGATGTGCCCCCATGGGTTGGGGGTGCGGGGGTTGGCGGCGCTCATCACCTTGGCCGAGCTGGTGTTGTTGGTCAGGGTCAGGTACACCATGTCGGTGTTCGGGTCGACCGAGACCCATTCGGGACGATCCATGCGGGTCGCGCCGACGGTGCTGGCGGCCAGCCGGGTCTTGACCATGACGTCGCCCTGGTCGGCGAACCCGTTCGCCTCGGTGAGGCCGCCCTGGCCGTGGACCAGTGGCAGCCAGTCACCGGTGCCGTCATCGTTGAACCTTGCGACGTACAAGGTGCCCTCGTCCAGGGGGCTGCGCCCGCGGGCCCTGGCCGACCTCCAGTTGTGACTGCTGACGAACTTGTAGACGTGCTCGTTGACCTGGTCGTCGCCGGTGTAGACCACGACGCGTCCGCCCTTGGCGACGTGCAGGTAGGCGCTCTCGTGCTTGACGCGACCCAGGGCGGTGCGCTTGACCGGTCGCGACAGCGGGTCGAAGGGATCGATCTCGACGACCCAGCCGAACCGGTTCGGCTCGTTCGGCTCCTCGGGTGTCACGACGAACCGAGCATCGTGCGTGGCCCAGTTGTTGCGGTCACCCCCCACGCCGTACCGGCTGGCGAGTGCCTGCTGCTCGGCGTCGTAGCTGCCGGGGTCGACACGGAAATAGCCGTTGAAGTTCTCCTCGCACGTCAGGTACGTGTCCCAGGGAGTCACGCCATGGGAGCAGTTGTTGAGCGTTCCCAAGATGGTGCGTGCCTCGGGGTCGGCGGAGGTCCGCAGCAGGCGGTGACCTGCGGCAGGGCCGGTGACCGACATCGGGGTGTTCGCCGTGATGCGCCGGTTGCTGCTGGAGTTCACCACCGACCACTCTCCGGGGGCGTCCTGCCTGACCTCCACGACCGAGACGCCGTGCGCTGCTTGTGACTTGGCCACCATCTCCGGGGTCCAGGAGGACTTCGGCGGAGCGGTGCTGGTGCCGGTCTGCAGGTAGCTCTCGTCGGTGTACTCGTGATTGACGACCAGCAAGCCGTGCGTGTTTCCGAACGGGCCGCGGCCGATCGGGTAGTAGTGCATGCCGTCGTGGTGCATGCCGATCTGCTGCTCTTGCTCGACCGCGGTGTTGCCGGCCGGGACGAAGTCCGGGTAGGTCCCGGTGATCGGGGTCCCCCAAGGGATGAAGGCGCGGGCGGTGTAGCCGGACGGCACCACCACCTCGTCCGCGTAGCCGAGCGGGACCGGGGTGAACCCGAGGAGCTTGGTCGCTCGGCCTCGCGACGGCGGCCCGGCCAGTGCCGCCGGGGGGCCGAGGAGGTCCGTGGTCAGGAAAGCCGCGGCGCCGGCCATGCCTCCGGCCAGCACGCTTCGGCGAGAGGCGCGGCGCTCCACCACTTGGTCGAAGCTCGGACCGTGCGTGGGGTTGGTGCTGCTGTCGTCGGGGTCGATGTCGACGTCCAGGGTCATGTCGATTCCTTCACGTGGGATCGTGCTTGCCATATGGTCAAGGTGCTGCAAAGATGATTGAGGCAACAGGCATTGAGCAAATGAAGGGCAGGTGAACGCACGATGGACCTTGGGCGACGCGCACGGTTTCACGCGGCGCTCGGCGACCCCGGACGGCTGGCGATCGTCGATGCCCTGTCGGTGGACGACCTGTCGCCCGGGGACCTGGCTCGACAGCTCGAGTTCGGCTCCAACCTTCTGGCGCACCACCTGCGGGTGCTTGAGCAAGCTGAGATCATCCGGCGCCTGAAGAGCGAGGGCGACGGCCGTCGCAGCTACGTCCGCCTGCGTCCTGACAACCCCTTGCTCGCCGCGCTGGACCTGGTGCCGCAGCTCGGAGGCGATCTGCTGGGTCGGCGGCGGGTGGTGTTCGTGTGCACTCAGAACTCAGCGCGTTCACAGTTGGCCGCCGCCGCCTGGCAGCGCGTGAGTTTCATGCCCGCGACCTCTGCCGGCACCCATCCCGCCACCCGCGTCCACCCCGGCGCAGTTCGGACGGCCAAGCGCAACGGGGTGCCCCTTGATGACATCACGACGCGCCACGTCGACGACGTGCTTGCTCCCGACGACCTCGTCGTGGCTGTCTGCGACCAGGTCCACGAAGAACTTCCTGTCGGTCCCCGGCTGCACTGGTCGGTTCCCGACCCAACGCGGTCGGCCAAACCGGAGGACTTCGACGCCGCGTTCGACGACATCGTGCACCGCGTCGGACGGCTGGCATCCACCCTCGACCCCGAACCCCAACTGACCCAGGAGACATGATGGTTATCCCCGCGGCGCCCGTGGAGCACCACCCCGCCCTGCTGAGCGCTACCGAGCGACTGGCCCAGGAGTTCCGAGGCACCTACGGCACTGAGACCGTCGAGCGGTTCCTCCACACCTCCTACGACGAGTTCGTCAAGACCGCCAGCGTCACCAACTTCCTGCCGCTGCTCGCGGAGCGGTTCGCTCGCCAGCGTCTCCAGGCCTTGGCCAAGGTCGAGGGACACAGCGCCGACGGCCGCCCCATCGTGCTTTTTCTGTGCGTGCACAACGCGGGCCGATCGCAGATGGCGCTCGGCTTCTTCCAGCACCTGGCCGGCGACGCGGCTGTCGGCTGGTCCGGAGGCTCCGAGCCCGGCGCGGGCATCAACCCGGTCGTCGTCCAGGCCATGAAGGAACGCGGCATCGACATCGCCGAGGAGTTCCCCAAGCCCTGGACCGACGAGACCGTACGAGCCGCGGACGTGGTCATCACGATGGGCTGCGGCGACGCCTGCCCCATCTTCCCCGGCAAGCGCTACGAGGAGTGGGAGCTCGCCGACCCCGCCTCGCAGGACCTCGAGGCCGTTCGAGTCATCCGTGACCAGGTCGAGGAACGGGTCCGGCACCTGCTCGCCCAGCTCGACGTCGCTGCCAGGGAAGTCTGAACGGCTGGGCGCGGACGTGCACGTAGCCATCGTCGGAGGAAGTGACGCCGGGATCGAGGCCGCCCGCCGCTGTCTCGAGCTCGACCCACAGGTGCAGGTCAGCCTGCTCGTGGCGGACGCGTTCCCGAACTACAGCATCTGCGGCATCCCCTACCACGTCTCGGGCGAGGTCCCGGACTGGCGGAGTCTCGCCCACCGCAGGATTCACGACCTGGAGAAGTTGGGCATCACGTTGAGGCTCGACCACCGCGTCACCCGCCTCGACGTCCCCGCGCGGAGCCTGTCGTTCACACACCACGATCGATCGGGCTCGCTGGCCTACGACCGGCTGATCCTCGCCACCGGGGCCCATCCCCGCCGCCCGCCGATCACCGGCCTCGACACGCTGGGGCCGCAGGACGGCGTCCATGTGCTGCACACGATGCCGGAGACGTTCGCCGTGACCGACACCATCGACCAGGTCCCCACCGGATCGACCGCGGTCATCGTGGGCGCGGGGTACGTCGGGCTGGAGATGGCCGAAGCGCTGACCGCCCGCGGCCTGCGGGTCGTCGTCGTCGAGCAGCTCGCCCAGGTGCTCCCACGGACCCTGGACGCGGAGCTCGCCGGGGAGGTCGAGCGTCACCTCGACGAACACGGGGTGGAGGTGCGGTGCGGCTGCGCCGTCGAGGCGATCGAGCCGGCCGGTGACGCGCTCGAGGTCGTCCTCGACACGGGCCGGCTTCGAGCCGGGCTGGTCCTCGTCGCCACCGGAGTCGAGCCCGCCACCGAGCTCGCCGTCGACGCTGGCCTCGCGCTCGGGGCCGCCGGCGCGATCGCGGTCGACCGCCACATGCGCACCAGCGTCGACGGTGTGTGGGCGGCAGGTGACTGCGTGCACACGCACCACCGGCTCCTCGACGAGCCGGACTATGTGCCGCTCGGCACCACCGCCCACAAGCAGGGCAGGGTCGCCGGTGACACCATCATGGGCGGCACGCTGGAATACGCCGGCACTCTCGGCACCCAGGCGGTCAAGTTGTTCGACCGGGTCGCGGCCGCCACCGGCCTGCGGTCGACGCAAGCACGAGCCGCCGGCTTCGACCCGCTCACCGTCCAGATCGACGTCGACGACCACAAGGTCTACTACCCGGGCGCCACCATGCTGTCCGTGCGCCTCACCGGCGACCGGGGGACCGGCCGGTTGATCGGAGCACAGCTCCTCGGCTCGTACGGCGCGGAGGTGTCCAAGCGGATCGATGTCATGGCAACCGCCATCCACAACGGCAACACGGTCGCCGACATCGCCGACCTCGACCTCTCCTACACCCCGCCCCTGGGCTCGCCCTGGGATGCCCTGCAGCAGGCCGCCCAGGCATGGCATGCCTGGTCACCGTGAGGACGCCGACATGGACGCGGCGCTGCTGGCCCTGATCGCGGTCACGACGATCGCGCTGTTCTTCGGGTTCACCAACGGCTTTCACGACGCCGCGAACGCCATTGCGACCTCGATCGGCACCCACGCGCTGACTCCGCGCATCGCGCTGATCGTCGCCGCATCGATGAACCTGGTCGGCGCACTGATCGCGACCGGCGTCGCGGAGACCGTCGGCTCCGGAATCATCGTCACACCTGAGGGCGACATCGGACTGGCGGTGGTGTTCGCCGCGGTCGCCGGTGCCATCGCCTGGAACCTGCTGACCTGGTGGTTCGGCCTCCCGTCATCGTCCTCCCACGCCCTCATCGGCGGCCTGGTCGGCGCTGCCCTGGCGGCCACGACGGGAGTGCAGTGGGGTGGTGTCGTCACGACGTTCCTGCTGCCGATGCTGCTGGTGCCATTGATCGGCTTCACCATCGCCGTCGCCCTCCAGATCTTCATCATGAGATCGTTCCGTCATACGCGCGACGTCGGCGCGGTCAACCGGGGCTTTCGTCTCGTGCAAACACTGTCGGCCGCCGCCGTGGCGCTGGGCCATGGTCTGCAGGATGCCCAGAAGACCATGGGGGTGATCGTGCTGGCCCTGGTCTCGATCGGATACCAGGACTCGTTCGACGTCCCAACCTGGGTCGTCCTTTCCGTGGCCCTCGCCATGGCGGCGGGCACCTACGCCGGCGGCTGGCGGATCATCCGCACGCTCTCGCGTC
Source organism: uncultured Nocardioides sp. (assembly GCA_964503015.1). Taxonomy (GTDB): domain Bacteria; phylum Actinomycetota; class Actinomycetes; order Propionibacteriales; family Nocardioidaceae; genus Nocardioides. The sequence continues at coordinate 57,197 of CAZDAO010000002.1, forward strand.
GCGTGGTGCACCTCGATCCGCCTCGCGGATTCGCCGCCGAAACCACGGCCGCCTCCCTCCTGTACCTGACGGCAGCGGTCGAGGTGCCGGTCTCCACCACCCACACGATCACCTCCGCGATCGCCGGCGCCGGCGCTACCCGCCGCCTGTCCGCAGTTCGTTGGGGACTCGTCCGCACGATCTTCATGGCCTGGGTGCTCACCCTCCCCGGTGCCGCCGCCGCGGCAGCCCTGGTCTTCCTCCTCACCGACCTCGCCCTTCCGGGCATCTGACACGAGGTGCGTCATGCCAATTTCTCCGAACCCTCCCCAACCGGCAACCGCGCTGACCGTTGGCACCCACCTGGCACCCGAAGACGGCGCCTGCCTCATGGAGTGGGTCTCCCAACTGGCCGGAGAACCGTGGACGGACCATCCCGCCACCACACACCGCCTGCTGTCGCACCTGGGCCGCCTGGTCAACGACGCCATGAGCGCCACCGGTCGTCAGGCGTTGATACCGCTCGGCCCTCGCCTGCAGGGCCTGGACAGCGACGATCCGCGGATCGCTGCTGACCTCGCCGGGCTGACCACCAGGTACGCGCTGTCGGTGCGGCCAGGTCTACGGCTGGCGTGGATGCACGACGCGGCGCGACGCCACGCCGCCACTGCGGCCGAGCGGTCCAGCGAGCCGCGGCCCGAGAGCCCGGTGCGGCGCCTTCGGCGGCGAATCTACGATCACGGCCCGGCCCACAGGGCCGTCGAGACGGCCGTGCTCGTGCTCGCTCGCGCGCCGGACTCCGACCGTCACCTGCTCCGGCTCCTCGAAGAAGCGATCGCGCATCTCGAGGCCACACGCGGTGGCGGACACCAGACACGAGTGTCGCTCGGAGGCTCGGTTGATCAGCGCTGAAGGCGCTCGACGATGTCAGACGCTGTGTCCCGGGCCGAGCGTCCCACGCCGAGCAGCGTCGCGGAGGCCGGGCCGGTCCAGTCGCCGTACCCCACTAGGTACAGCCGTGACTCCCCATCCGCACGCGTACCGCTGGAGCCGCCCACCGGGACCTGACCCTCGCGATCGCGCAGGCGAAGCTGTTGCAGGTGGCCGAGGGCAGGGCGAAATCCGGTGCACCAGATGATGGCGTCGGCACCGAGCTGGGTGCCGTCCGGCCAGATCACGCCCGTGGCGGTGAGGCGGGAGAACATCGGCTGCGCCTTCAGATCACCGCGATCGCGTGCAGCGCGGACGGTCTCCACCATGACCACATCACCCAGTCCGCCGACTCCAGGGTGCTCGCGGCCCTGGCGTAGCGCCTCGATCCGAGCCGTTGCCGCAGCAAACAGTGCCCGGCCATCGACGTCGTCCGGCAGGAACCGCGGGGGCTTGGCGGTGACCCAGGTCGCGTCGGCCACCGTGGACACCTCGGCCAGGATCTGGGCGCCCGAGTTGCCTCCGCCGACCACCACCACCCGTTGACCGCCGAAGACACCCGCAGCGCGGTAGTCCGCGGCGTGGAGCTGTCGTCCCTCGAAGTCTCCCGACCCCGGATAGGCCGGCCAGAACGGCCGCGTCCAGGTGCCGGTCGCCGACACCACGAACCGCGCCGTGACCTCAAGGTCGTTGGCACGCACACCCAACCCGCCGCCGGAGGAGGCGGGGATGATGGCGCTGACCCGGTGCGGTCGCAGGACATCGAGTCCGTAGCGCTCCTCGTAGCGGGTCAGATACTCGATGACATGAGCGCGCGGCGGGAAACCCCGGACAGCGTCGTCCCACGGCGGCATCATCCATCCGGGAAGCGAGGAATAGGTCGAGGGGGAGAAAAGACGCAGCCCATCCCACATGTGTTGCCAGGCACCACCTGCGTAGTCCTCGGCATCGAGGACGATGAAGTCCCGCCCGGGCGCGAGACCTGCCCGACGAAGATGGAAAGCGGTCGCGAGCCCCGCCTGGCCACCCCCGACCACGACCACGTCATGGTCCACGTAGACACCCACCAGGGCCGACAACCTCGACGACAACACGCCCGGCGCCCAGCACGCAGCAGAGATGCGGGACTCCCGGCCTGACGCGTTGCTCGACGGATACCATGCCGCGAGCCTAGTCCCGCCACGGCGAACATCCGCTCCGATTTGGCGCACTGCATAGATGACTGTCAACATAGAGACATGTCGAACTCTGCCACTGCGACCCGCGTGCTTCCGGCCGCCGACGATCCGCTGGCGTGCTGCGTACCCCTGGCTCGTGAGCCGCTCAGCGCCGCGCAGGCGGCCGGCGTGGTCCTGATGCTCAAGGCGATCGCGGACCCTGCCCGGCTGCGACTCCTCTCCTTGGTGCTCTCCCACGAGGGGGGCGAGGCGTGCGTGTGCGACCTCATGCCGTCCTTCGAGCTGTCTCAGCCCACCATCAGCCACCACCTCAAGGTGCTGCACGAAAGTGGACTGCTGGACCGGGAGAAACGTGGCACCTGGGTGTTCTACAAGGCTCGACCCGAAGCGATGGCGGCCCTCGGCAGCCTCTTTACCACCAACCTGACCAACGAGGAGCAGGCATGAGTGACACCGTCCGCGACACCCAGGCCGCCGGGCCAGAGAGCCCGGTCCTGCAGCGGCTCTCGACCCTCGACCGATTCCTGCCGGTGTGGATCGGCGTCGCCATGGTCGTCGGGCTGCTGCTCGGTCGGTGGGTGACCGGCCTCGACGACGCGCTCGCGGCGGTCGAGGTCGGCTCGGTGTCCCTTCCGATCGCCGTCGGGCTGCTGATCATGATGTACCCGGTGCTCGCCAAGGTCCGGTACGACGAACTCGGTCACGTCACCAGCGACAAGAAGCTGCTGGCGATGTCGATCTTCCTCAACTGGGTGCTCGGCCCCGCGCTGATGTTTGCCCTGGCATGGCTCCTGCTGCCGGATCTGCCGGAGTTCCGCACCGGCCTGATCATCGTCGGGCTGGCCCGCTGCATCGCCATGGTGCTGATTTGGAACGACCTGGCCTGCGGCGACCGCGAGGCTGCCGCCATTCTCGTCGCCATCAACGCCATCTTCCAGATCGTCGCGTTCGCTGCCCTCGGGTATTTCTACCTCGAGCTCCTCCCCGGATGGCTGGGGCTCGACCAGACCGGCCTCGAGGTTTCGGTCTGGGAGATCGCCAAGTCCGTCCTCATCTTCCTCGGCATCCCGCTCCTGGCCGGTTACCTCACCCGCATGCTGGGGGAGCGGGCCAAGGGCCGCGAGTGGTACGAGGCTGAGCTGCTGCCACGTATCGGGCCCTGGGCGCTCTACGGACTCCTCTTCACCATCGTGCTGCTCTTCGCGCTCCAGGGCGACGCGATCACCAGCCGACCGGTTGACGTTGCGCGGATCGCCCTCCCGCTGCTTGTCTACTTCGTCCTCATGTGGGGCGGTTCGATGGTGCTGAGCCGGGCGTTCGGCTTCGACTACCAGCGCGCGACCGCCGTCTCCTTCACCGCCGCCGGCAACAACTTCGAGCTCGCTATCGCCGTCGCGATCGGAGTCTTCGGAGTGGCATCAGGTCAGGCACTGGCCGGCGTCGTCGGGCCTTTGATCGAGGTGCCCGTCCTGGTCGGCCTGGTCTACGTGAGCCTGTGGGCGCGCAAGTTCTTCACGGAGGCTGCCCAGCCCCGTTCCACCGCGACGGAAGTGTGAGGATGATCGGCATGAACACGAACACAATGTCCCGGCAGACCCCGCAGGTGGTGTTCGCCTGCGTGCGCAACGGCGGACGATCGGTGATCGGGCGCGTGCTCACCGAGCATTACGCGCAGGGTCGAGTCCGTGCCGAGTCGGCCGGCACCCAGCCCGGCGAGCACATCCACCCGGAGGTCGCGCAGGCATTGCAGAAGCTCGGGCTGGACACCTCCCGGGAACACCCCAAGGTGCTCACGCACGAGACCGTCGCGTCGAGCGACGTGGCCATCACCCTCGGGTGTGGCGAAGAGTGCCCCTACGTCCCCGGCGTCAAGTACGTCGACTGGCCGGTCGCCGACCCCGGCGGTCAGGACGAAGAGACCGTCCGCGGCATCATTGCCGACATCGACGGCCGCGTCCGGGCCATGCTCACCCAGCTGGTCCCTGACCTCGAGCTGCCGCCATCGGTGCTAGAGTCCGCCCCCTGAGTGCACGAAGCCGCCTCGACTCATAGCTACGTGTAGCCAGCAATGACCAAGCCCACCCTGCTCTTTGTCTGCACCCACAACGCAGGTCGCTCCGCCCTCGGCGCCGCACTCGCCCGGCACCACGCCGGCGAACGGGCCGTGGCGATGTCCGCGGGGCTGGCTCCCGCCGACGAGCCGAACGTCGTCACCATCGCCAGCCTCGCTGAGATCGGTATCGACGGCTCGGGCCACGTTCCGACGCAACTCACCTACGAGCTTGTCGCGGGCGCCACCGTGGTCGTGGCCATGAGGCCGGGACTCGCCCTCCCGCAGGTCGACGGCGTGACCCATGAGACGTGGAACCTGCCCGACCCAGCCGACTGGGACGCAGATGCGGTACGCCGCCTGCGCGACCACATCAACAGGTCGGTCGTCGACTTGTTGAATCGGGTGCTCGGCCCCTGACCTGTCAACGAGGCAGCGAGACTGAGAAGGGTCTCGCCGTCCCTCGGGAGGCATCGCGCCATGGCCGCGATGCAACGAAGGCCCCATAGCGCGGACACAGCCGGGTTTTAGCGGCCTCATCAGCTCCCAGCATCTGGGGCACTGGCCAGTCGCTATTCACCTGCCGTTCAGAATTGTCAGTCCTTTACGTCACCGCGGCTCCTTAACGTCATCCATGTCAGCACCTACACAGACTTCAGGAGTACCGAAGTGAACCGCACTTCCATCCGGCACGCGCTCGTTCCTGGCGCGGTCGCGCTTGTTCTCACTCTCTCTGCCTGCGGCGGCGCAGACGCCGGCTCGGAGGGCTCGGGCTCGGAGGGCTCAGGCGCCAGCGGCTCCGTCGCGGTGGACGGGTCGTCGACCGTCTTCCCCATGAGCAACGCCGCTGCCGAGCTCCTCAGCGAGGAGAACCCCGACGTGCAGGTCAGTGTCGGCGAGTCCGGTACCGGAGGCGGCTTCGAGAAGTTCTGCGCCGGCGAGACCGACATCTCCAACGCCTCGCGACCCATCGAGGAGGACGAGGTCGCGATCTGTGAGGAGAACGGTGTCGAGTACACCGAGCTGCTGGTCGCCACCGACGCGCTCACCGTCGTGGTGCACCCCGACCTCGCCGTGGACTGCCTGACCACAGAGCAGCTGATCGAGCTGTGGAGCCCGGGGTCGGAGGTCAGCAACTGGCAGGATCTCGACCCGTCCTTCCCGGACCAGGACATCGCGCTCTTCGGGCCCGGCACGGACTCCGGCACCTACGACTACATGGCTAGCGAGGTCGTCGACCCCGACTCCGACGAGCCCGCCACCCGTGACGACTACGAGGCCTCCGAGAACGACAACGTCCTGGTGCAGGGCGTCGCGGGCACCGAGGGTGCGACCGGCTACTTCGGCTTCTCCTACTACGAGGAGAACCAGGACAGCCTCAAGGCGCTGTCGATCGACGACGGCAACGGCTGCGTCGAGCCTTCGGCCGACACGGCTCGATCTGGTGAGTACACCCCGCTCGCCCGTCCGCTCTTCATCTACGTCAACAACGCCAGCATGGCCGACAACGCCGCAGTGAAGACCTACGTCGACTTCTACATCGAGAACCTCGCGGCGATCGCCGAGGGCGCCCAGTTCATCGCCCTCGACGACGCGTCGTACGAGGAGACCAAGTCCGCGCTGGCCGAGCTCGAAGGCTGAAGGGTCAAGATCTCTTAGTATGAGCACCATTGATGGCACCACCGCGGGCCCGTCCTCTGGGACGGGCCCGCGGGGCGTGCCCAACCTGAAGGGCCGGTCCCGACCCGCCGAGCGGGTCATCGTCGCCGGTCTCATCGCGTCCGCCGGACTGTCGGTCGCCATCACGCTCGCCATCCTCGTGGCGCTCGTGGAGCCGGTGATCATGTTCTTCGGCCAGGTCGCCGTATCCGACTTCTTCGCTACCGAGGGTCGCTTCGCTGTGATTCCCCTGGTGTCCGCGACGCTCACGGTCACGCTGATCGCGCTGCTGGTGGCAGTCCCGATCGGGCTCGGTGCTGCCATGTATCTCTCCGAGTACGCCAGCAGGCGGGTCAGGAAGGTTCTCAAGCCGACCGTCGAGCTGCTCGCGGGCGTACCGTCGGTCGTCTACGGGTTCTTCGCACTGTTCTTCGTGACGCCGACGCTCCTGCAGGACCTGCTGAACCTGCAGGTCAACTTCACCAACCTGCTTGCGGCGGGCCTCATCCTCGGAGTGATGATCATCCCGACGATCGCATCCCTGGCCGAGGACGCGCTCACCGCTGTACCGCAAGCGCTCCGCCAGGGCTCCTTCGCCATGGGGGCCAACCGGATGCAAACCACTGTCCGGGTCGTGCTCCCGGCCGCCCTGTCGGGTGTTGCTGCCGCCGTGGTACTGGGCATGTCCCGGGCGATCGGGGAGACCATGATCGTCGCCCTGGCTGCCGGTGCCCAGAAGAACATGACGCTCGACATCCGTGAGGGTGCACAGACCATGACCGGTTTCATCGCGCAGACCGCCGGCGGTGAGAACCCGGTGGGCTCCGTCGAGTACAACATGCTCTTCGCCGTGGGCCTCCTCCTCTTCCTGATCACCTTGGTCATCAACCTGATCAGCATCACGCTGGTCCGTCGCTATCGGCAGGAGTACTGATGAGCACGGCAGCAACGGCTGCGGCCCAGACCGTCCGGCTCACGGCAGGGAGAAGCCGCGACCGCAACGTCGGCTCGCTGGTCTTCCTCGGGCTCCTGTGGTTCTCGCTGTTCTTCGGCGTGATGGTGCTGGTGGTGCTGATCGTCGACACCATGATCAAGGGCTCCGTCCGCTTCGACGCCGACCTCCTCTTCTCCTACGAGTCGAGCTTGAACCCCGAGACCACGGGATTCCGAGCTGGGATCCTCGGCTCCCTGTGGTTGATGGTCACGACGGCGGCGCTGGCCGTCCCGCTGGGCATCGCGGCCGCCGTCTATCTCGAGGAATTCAGCAATTCTCGGCGCTGGTACAACCGGTTCATCGAGGTCAACCTGCAGAACCTGGCCGCTGTGCCCGCCATCGTCTACGGCCTCTTGGCTGTCGCGGTGATGGCGCTCTTCGGTTTCCAGCAGAAGAACATCGTCCTCGGTGGAGCCATCGCGCTGGCCCTGCTAATCCTCCCGGTCGTGATCATCACCTCACGCGAAGCCCTGCGCGCGGTCCCGCGGGAGATCCGCGACGGTTCGCTGGCGCTGGGGGCGACTCAGTGGCAGACGACGTGGCGGCAGACGCTGCCGTCCGCGGTTCCCGGCATCGCTACGGGGACGATCCTGGGACTCTCGCGGGCGATCGGTGAGGCCGCGCCGCTGCTCCTGCTAGGTCTCGGAGCCGTGCGCTTCGACCCGGAGGGCGTCTTGAGCCGGGTCACGGCCCTGCCCATCCAGATCTACCGGTTGAGCACCCAGTCCCAGGTGGCTTTCCAAGAGGCCGCATCGGCGGGGATCATCATTCTGCTGATCATGATCCTTTTGCTGAACGGCGTCGCCATCTTCATCCGCAACAAGTTCCAGCGATCCTGGTGAAAGAGACATTCGACATGGCTACAGCCACTTCCTCCGACACGTTCCCGCAGATGGGCTCCCTCGGCGACGTTCACGTCAACGCCGAGCGCAGGCTTCCGGAGTCCCCGGTCAACCCGGTCATGGAGACGCGCGACCTGAACGTCTTCTACGGCGACTTCCACGCCGTGCACGACGTCAACCTGACGTATGGTCGCCACGAGATCACGGCCATGATCGGACCCTCGGGGTGCGGGAAGTCCACCGTGCTGCGGTGCCTGAACCGGATGAACGACCTCGTGACCGGCGCCCACGTCGACGGCGAGGTGCTCTACCACGGCCAGGACATCTACGAGAAGAACGTCGACCCCATCGCTGTGCGCACGCACATCGGCATGGTCTTCCAGAAGCCCAACCCGTTCCCGAAGTCGATCTACGACAACATCGCCTACGGCCCCCGGGTCACCGGCATGAAGGTCGACAACATGGACGACCTCGTCGAAGGGGCCCTGCGTGGAGCGGCACTGTGGGACGAGGTCAAGGACAAGCTCAAGCAGTCGGCGTACGGCCTCTCCGGTGGCCAGCAGCAGCGCCTCTGCATCGCCCGGACGATCGCCACCAAGCCCGACGTGATCCTCATGGACGAGCCGTGCTCGGCGCTCGACCCGATCGCAACCGCACGCGTCGAGGACCTCATGCTCGAGCTGCGCAACGACTACACGATCATCGTCGTGACCCACAACATGCAGCAGGCGGCCCGCGTCTCCGACCGGACGGCGTTCTTCACCGCTCGTCCCGACGAGACGACCGGCAATCGCACGGGCCTGCTCGTGGAGTACGACCTCACCTCGACGATCTTCTCCAACCCCAACGACAAGCGCACCGAGGACTACATCTCCGGTCGCTTCGGGTGAGGGCTGGAGGGGAAGCTCTGGACGTTTGCGGGAACCGCGCCCCAACGGAATGCAAGGCATGAGCGCTCACGACGTCGAGTTCGTCCGTCCCCAGCGGGAGCGCGCGCGCACGCGCCGTTGGGTGCAGGGTGCGGGTGCGCATTTGCTGGTCGTGGATCCGCGGAGTGATGGTGCCAGGTTCGACGAAGACATGGCCGCGCGCGGCGTTCATGTGACTCGTGTCGACTCGACCCTTGACGCCCTTGTCGAGTTCGGCCGTGGCAATCCGGCGGCCGTCATCGTTAGTCAAGAAGCCTCAGGGCTGCCGGCTCCCGACTTCGTGAAGAAGGTGCTCGAGTACGGCAGCCCCCTGATGATCGCGGTAGGCGAGGAGGGGGATTCTGGGTCAATCGGATGCCTTCTGCTCGCTGGTGCCACTACCGCCCTCGTGAGGCCCTATACGGCCGAAGTCGTATGGAACCTCCTGCATCAGTCGGCGAATCCTCTGGACGATCACGCCCGCCTCTCGTACGGTCCGATCGTTCTTGATGCGCGAGCTTTCACGGTTCACATCCGAGGTTCACGCATACCCGACCTGCCACTGAAGGAGTTCGAGATGCTTCGCGCCCTGATGTACAGAGCTCCTGAGGTCGTGACCAACGAAGAGCTTCGAGTTGACGTGTGGGGCACGACGGACGAGGCGGCAGGCGACGGCACCATCCGTGTACACGTTCGACGCCTCCGCGCCCGACTCGAGGGCGCTGCCGAGATTCGCAGTGTGCGTCGCCGCGGCTACGCCCTCACCGTCGACTAGTTCCGCCAGCCAATCTCGTCCGTCTCGATGGCGGCGCCGCGTTTGACAACCCTCGTAGTCGTGGGTCGGTGATGGAACGGTTGCGCCAAGGCGATGTAGCGCCGGATCACCGTAGCTTGCTCGCGTCGGCTGGGGGCGACCGATGCCTCCAGAGCGAAGTAGACCCGTCGTATTGACCTCGCCGATCGACCGCCGGTGCCGCACGAGGACCGCTCGCCCGGAAGCGCATTTGGAGGGTACTTCAGACCGCTGGTAAGACGCCCGGTGTTCTGGCCTGCGCGCGTCCCGCACGGGGATCGGTGATCGGGACCGGTACCCGCCGCAAGAGGTAGCCCGCGACACTAGCCGGTGGTGTCGTCGAGTCTGCGGCCATGAGCGAAGACTTGAGAGGGCATGACTTAGCCCCGGCGACATGGCCAAGGCCAGCGGTCCACCGGGGCTTTCAAGAGGAACGATACGTGAGAATGGGGGCGATGACAACGTCGCCACCGCCTCCGCCGAGTCCTGGGCCACCCGCGCCTGGGCCATGGGCAGAGCGCTGGCTGAGCCAGCCCCGACACGGTGTCTACCTGGCCGCCAGCCAAGGCGACCCGCAGTTGGCTCTGGACCTGTACGAGTGGAACGCCGAGATCAGCGCCGCGCTGCTGCGCGATCTCGCCCACCTGGAAGTCGGGCTACGCAACGCCTACGACCGCGCGCTCAGCGCGCGGTGGCCCGGACCCCCGCACTGGACCACGGCCAACATCCCGGCCTTCGCGCCGTTGTGGCGCACCCGTCGTGGTCGACGAGTCGACGTCAACCTGCGGACACGTGAGTCACTCCACCGTGCCGTGGACTCCGCCGGCGGCCCCGCCGCTCCACCCGGCAAGGTCATTGCTGAGTTGATGTTCGGCTTCTGGCGGTTCCTCAGCTCCTCCGCCCATGAGAAGTCGCTGTGGGTGCCATCCCTCCACCAGGCGTTCGCACCGGGCACTGACCGGCGCGACGTCGACCGCCCCATCGGACGTCTGCACGGTCTGCGCAACCGAGTGGCCCACCACGAGCCACTCCTCAGGTACGACATCGCGGGACGCGTCACCGACATCGCGACCGTCGCCGGCCTGCTCGATCCCGACCTCGGCCGGCACCTGAGCGCGACCAGTCGAGTCACCCGGGTCCTCGTTCAGCGCCCCCGCTGAACACGAGACTGGCAGCTCGCCGCCGAGGTGGCAGAGGGGGCTTGTCGAAGACGGCCCGCAGCGAGTTCCTGGTGAGGTCGAGCCCTGCTCGATGCCCGAGCCGACCCACAGCCCTGGATCGGCCGGACCAACCCCATTGGAGGTGCGCCATGAACGCACTGCTTGTCGGGTACGCCCGATGCTCCACCGATCAACAAGACCTCACCGCGCAGCGTGACGGGCTGCTCGGACTCGGTGTCGAGGCCGAGCGGATCTACGTCGATCACGGCCTGACCGGCACCAAC